>NZ_JBFEGN010000065.1:0-22963 GCF_047228825.1 Siminovitchia jepli | reverse complement strand
AACTTGAGCAGTGGATCTCTGGCCTTCCCAACTATATCAAGGCTTATTTGCCAATTTCACTCTGCGAAAGTTGAGTTGTAATATAAATATTTTAAAACATGAGGATTTTTGAAATCGAGTGAAATATAAAATGGAGGAATAAATTTTGGGTGAAGTTTTTTTGGGTTTACTGACAATCAAAGTCATAGTAGGTTTTGCAACTTTATTTTTTATCATTATCATAACAGGCAGAACATCCATCTATCAGTTAAACCCCGTTTCACTTAGTTTTTGTGTTAGTACTTGGAGATTTTTTAGGAAATAACATTTATGAAGATAAGGTAGGGATTTTTCATTTTTTATATGCCATCGGATTGTGGACGTTTCTTATGTTGGGAATAGAGTTTATGACTCTAAAAAATAAATCGACACGTTCTCTCTTATTAGGCAATCCTAACATCATCATTCGAGATGGTGTTATGGACAGAAAGTTACTTACAAAGAACAAATTGGATGTAAATCAAGTATTGAGTATACTCCGTCAAAATAATGTCTTTTCAGTTCGCGAAGTCAAATACGGTATATTGGAAGCTAATGGGCAAATAAGTTTATTATTAAAATCCAAGTATCAAAAACCAGATCTCAATCTTCCAGAAAGTCCAGTAGACCTCCCAACATCGTTAATTATAGATGGGGAAATTTTATGGGATAATTTACATGAACTCGGATTTGATCAACAGTGGTTAGATAACCAATTAACTACCAATGGATATGATAATGTAAAGCGTATACTTTACGCAGATTGGCGAGAGAGTGAAGGCATACATGTAAGTCCTAAATAAAATTTGTTAGGATAAGAGCACATCAATTTTCTTGGTGAATATAAACTTTAGTCTTCAACAATCAGGCGCTTTAATGAAGTAACTAAAGCCTAATTTTTCACTTATAACACCGAGAAATTAGACTTTTTATATTTTGGTTTCCTTAACGTTGTAAATCCGCATTTTCCTGACGCTACCCCTATCTCAAATTTCATACTAACGGTATTGGTTTTATAAACTTGTCGAAAACGCACGGGTTGTTTTTTCTTTGCCGTCGCTGCATTTGCTTGCCAATCAAGGACGTTGCTTCTTAGTCTTTGTTAGGGGATCGCAGGCTGAGAACGCGACCATTGTGTGGAAATAACTGGATGAGTCGCATCCTGCGGACCTAACCCTCATTGATTATAGTTCCACTTTATCCAGTTTGTACGTCGCTAAACGGACCTTACTTTTTTATTAAAAAGAGTTAGAATTGGTTTAATTTTACGCAAAAATGCGCATAGTAAAAGTGAATGAATGAAAGGAGTGATCAATCATGAAAAAAACGCGAAGAAAAACATTTATGGATCTTGTCCAAGAAAATAAGGAAATGCTATTAAGGGATTTGGATGCGCTGGAAAAGATTGAGGACCGCTTGGAGCAAAGGCACGTGAGAAAGCTTTGAAAAAGGGCACATACTTATGATCGTTAGGGCAACAATAACGGAAGAAGGGGGAGAAACATGAAAAATCAATCCAGGAACCAACAACCGTTCACCCCTAACAACCCTGGGGAAAAGCCTGTTGCCATTGATGCAAATAAAGGCAAAAAAATGGCTGATAAAACGGGCCGGCACCCAGATGTTATTCAAACAAAAGGAGAATAGCCTGAACAGGGAGGATGTACAGATTGGCGAATAACAGACCAAAGCCCGATGATCGAAACGACAACGTAGAAAAACTACAGAAAATGGTACACGATACGATTGAAAATATGGAGGCTGCCGAGGAATCGATGCAATTTGCCGAAGGAGAGCATAAGGCACAAATTGAACGCAAGAATGAGCGCCGAAGAGAAAGCATCGAGGGAATGCGGGAAGAAATTAAAGACGAAGCAGCTCAACAAAACAAACAGTCGTAACAAAAAGCCGGTTATGCACCGGCTTTTTGCTCCGTAAAAGAACCGCAAAGAAAAATTCGTCCCATCACCTTTGGGCTTCCTAATTAAATTCATTATTCCCCTGTTAAAACTCAGAAATAATAAACAAGACCAATGTTTAGAACGTTAGAAATCCTGCATCATTTAAGGGAGATTTGCCGGCCAAAAAAGATAAGTAAACCGGAAACCGTCACAACCGATAGAAACATAGAAATCAAAATAGCAATTGAAGTTTGTTTTACAAGTTTTTCATATTTTTGAGCAAATACATACACTCCTGCTCCAACTGGTAAAGCAGACATCAAAACGGATACAATACCCCAAAGTTGGTCGATTTGAAAAACATATATCATTAACAAACATGTAATGACCGGCTGAAAAAATAGTTTTAATATTACAATCGTTGCTATCTCGGATTTATTTATCTTGGATTGCTTGATCAGATGAATCTGGCCTACCAGAGCTAACCCCAATGCAAAAAGAGCGGTCGGACCAGAAGCATCCGCAAGCAATTTTGAAAAAGTTTTAACAAAGTCAGGCAATTTAATATTTAATGCTGCTGACATGATGCCAGCAGTTACTGAAATGGTTAACGGACTCATTATAACGGGTTTAAAGATGCCCCAGAGCATTTTTGAAGCATTTTTTCCTTCACGATTTGCCGCCATTTTTGAGAACTCAATGGCTAGCAGGACTATCGTAATCACGGGAATATTGTGAATTAAAGTGGCAAGGGCAGCGGGTAAAGCGGCCTTTTCTCCAAACGCTGCAATGACTAACGGTATCCCCATATAGCCAGTCGTTCCATATGAGACGTTCATTCCATATATGGATGATGACGGAAGATCCTGTTTAAAGATGACTTTCCCAATGAAAACAGCCAAGATATAGCTTATAAATATTCCACCTAAATTGATTCCAACAAAACCCCAATTGGCTAATTGCTCCACAGGTGCTGTTGCAGTTGAAAGAAAGAGCAGCGCAGGTAATGCAACATAAAATACATAATTATTTAAGCTTTTAGATCCCGATATTGAAACAATGCCAAATTTACCTGCAAGATATCCGCATAGCATAATTCCGAAAACGGGTAAAATGACATCCAATAAAATGTTCAATTTAGCCTTCCGCTTGCTGCTGCACATTCTTTTGCAGTATTTTGTATATCCTGCACCATTCCACCGTTTACAGCTGAAAACATATTACATCCATGTGAGACAGATTGTAAAGCATGCTGGATGCCCAATAACTGATCATGAGCCGAATCGGCTGCCAATTCTGGGTAAATGTCTCCCGCATAACCTAGTTTATTTTTCTTTAGATATGACATTTTCATCATTCCACTCCTTCATTTTTTAATCTTTTTTCAATTCCATTTTATTCCCGCCCTGCCATCATGTAAAATAAACATAAAAGATAATCGGTATTATTTTTATTAATATCAGGAAAGGGAAGATCACATGGATGTTAAAGACCTTGAAATTTTTCAAACCGTAGCAAAACATAAAAGTGTTAGTAAGGCGGCGGCCCAGCTAAACTATGTTCAATCAAATGTAACGAATCGAATTCATAAATTGGAATCTGAACTAGAAACTTTGTTATTTCACCGGAACAACCGGGGTGTAGTAATAACATCAGCAGGTGAAATTCTTTTGGCTTATACAGATAAAATCTTAAATTTGTTTAAAGAGGCAAAGGAGGCGGTAAAAGATCGCGAAATGCCTTCAGGGCCATTGTCGATAGGAGCAACAGACATTACTACTGCGGTACGGCTGCCTTCGGTTCTTTCTTCCTATCATGAACGATATCCTGATGTACATTTGTCTTTAAAAACAGGATCCACTGATGAGTTGGTTAATGAAGTCTTAAATTATAATCTGGACGGGGCATTTATAACTGACTGTATTGATCATCCTAAAATCGTTCAGGAACCACTCATAGAAGAAGAATTAGTTTTTATTATGGGTCCTTCAACCCCGAAAATTGAAAAACTGAAAGATTTACAAAAGCGGACAATACTTGTATTTCGAACAGGATGTACCTATCGGGCTAAGTTAGAACAATGGCTGCGCGAGGAAGGGATTTTTCCGGTCAAAAAGATAGAGTTTGGAACAATTGAAGGAATGTTAGGCTGTGTAAAGGCGGGGTTGGGGGCTGCACTTGTTTCTAGGCGCATCTCGAAACAACTTAAGGATGAGGGAGGTATAGTGTGTTATCCTGTTCCTGAAAAATTTAAGCATGTTACCACAGTTTTTATCAGACGCCGTGATGTTCCTGTTCCCAATGCTTTGGAAAAGTTCTTGGACACGACACGGAAGTGTTTTGGAGAATCGGAATATTAAATACAAAGCTTTAAAAACGGCTTTTAAGCACTTGAAAAAATGAACGCCGGTTGATTCGTTGCTCCAAACCATGATGATGATAAAGAAGATCGGCAAAAAGGAAGCTTGCAAACATTCAGCAGGGGGCAGGGGACCTTCATAAAAAATCTTTCCAATTAGCGGAGAGATTTTTTCATTGCAGGCTTCCGGGCCTTTTTAATGTTGGTTGATATTTCTTAAGAAGACGTACATTAAATGATAAAATGGACATAGTACATACTTTTATTGAGGTGGATCATATGTTTATTTCAGAAAAGAAAATTGAAGTACGCTATGCGGAGACTGACCAAATGGGCGTTGTACATCATTCCAACTATATTATTTGGATGGAGGTTGGGAGAACCCAGCTTATTAAAGATTTAGGTTTTTCTTATGCGGAGATGGAGAAAAGCGGAATCCTCGCACCGATTATTGATGTCAATGTTTCTTATAAAAAGCCGCTTACATATGGAGAAGAAGCGACCATTCAGACTTGGATCGAGAACTATGACGGATTCAAAGTTGTGTACGGTTATGTTGTCCTGAACAAGGATGGTGAAACAGCTGTTTCGGGTACAACCGCCCACGTTTGTGTAAAAAAAGAAACCTTCCGTCCTGTCAGACTGAGTAAAATATTCCCTGATTGGCATGAAGCGTACGAAAGGGCAAAAAAGAAAAACGATCATTAGGAGAGGAAGCAGTGGCTTTTGGGATAACGAGAAAACAGTTGAAGAATTGGAAGAAGCAGATTGACCGGGGGGAAGTTGCTTTTATTACCCATTATTGGCTGGATGACCGTTTTCCGGCGGCTAAAACGGTGACAAAGGTCGGATGCAAAGATATTGAACAGCTTGCCCGCTGGGGAGCGCGTTACGGTTTGAAAAAAGAATGGATACATATCCGCAAGGACGGATATTCCCATTATGACTTGTTGGGGGAAAGGCAAAGAACAATACTCAGAGAGGAGGGAAAGCTTGACCAGCTGGATGTTTTTAAATAGACAAAGGTGCCATACAGCGGCACCTTTTGCTATTCATATCGATAAATCGGCCCATCTGTCTTTTCATCGTAATCCACCAAAAGGTTATGTCCATTGAAATACCAAATATCTCTTTCCTCGATAAAGTATTGGCATCCATCCTTGTGGACGGTTACCGCCGGATCCATTGGCTCTTCTTTATTCATTCCGAGCGAAAAACCTTCATGAAGCGGGCTTGAGCCACCATACCTGACAAAAAAACGGATAAAATCTCCTTCATTTAATTCCATTTCCTGTTTAAACCATTGCACAGCTTTATCGGTGATTTTAATTTCCATGCCGTACCTCCCAAGCGCTAGGATTTGATGCGGGAATGTTCATAAAAGTATTAATGCTGTCTGTGTTTTCATGGGTCCATCCTTTTTTTGCAGCCTGATCAATCGGATATACACGATAATTTTTCTTTCCTTCGTTGGCAGTAAAAGTCGGATGAAAATTTACCTTTTCTATGGTTGACTCGGTATTGCCGGGAATACCCGCCTTTTTTACAGTAATTTCTATCATTCCGCCAATGTCCCTATAATTCTTCTCTTGGCGCGATAAAAAATTGCCCAAGGAATAGATGACGATTCCTTTTTTCCCGTCTTTTTGATTTAAAATTTCAATCGGCTGCAAAACATGCGGATGGTGCCCAAGAATAATGTCTGCCCCGTGATAAATAAATTCATTAGCAAGCCGCTTTTGTTTTTCATTGGGTTCACGGATGTATTCATCTCCCCAGTGCAAGGCGAGGACAACGACGTCCGCATCTTTTTTGGCTTTCTGAATGTCAGAAAGAACTTTATTTTTCTCAAGCTTACTTACTAAATATTCTTTCCCAGCGGGGGCCCGCAGTCCGTTAAAATGTTCAGAGTAGGCCAAAATGGCGAAGCGAATGCCTTTTATAATTACAACCCGCATGCGGGCTTTGTCTTCGGAATTTTTATATGTACCGGTATAATCCATGCCTTTCTTTTCATAGTTGCTTATGGCGTTTAAAATGCCCTTTTCCCCTTGATCAAGGGAATGGTTGTTGGCTGTTGTGACAAAGTCAACCCCTGCATCCTGCAAGGCATCTACAATTTCATACGGGCTGTTAAAACGGGGATAGCCCGAAATGCCAAGCCCCTTGCCTCCCGGAATCGACTCCTGGTTGGCAATCAAGAAATCCGGTTTCTGGAGCAACGGTTTGATGTTGGAAAACATCGGCGAAAAATCATAGCCGTTACCTGAACGTGCATCATGAAATAAATTGTCATGGATGAGGATATCGCCGATTCCCGCTATGGTGGCTTTTGTTTCAAAGCTTTTGGGCTGAAGATTGTTTTCCTTGACAGGCATGGTGTTAAAGCGTTTTTGAATTGTATTGGATTTTTGTTGCTCACTGGCAGCCCAAATAAGAGAAAATACGCAGGCCAGTCCGAAAAAAACGATGAGCCAATATTTTTTATGATGCATGTATAAAACCTTTCTTTCAAAAGATGAATTTGTTATATCCATTTCACTTTAGGCTCGGTTTTATCCCGTATCCGTTTTAAGTTTGCCCTGTGCCGGTAAATGACAAACAATTCCAGGGCTGAAACGACCAATACCAGCACCCAGTCACCGAGAATGACACAATAAATAATGCCGAATAAGCCTGCCACTATCGATGACAATGAAACATATTTTGATATTTTTAGAGTGACTAAAAACCCGATAACGAGAACAATAAATAGCAGCGGCCCATATCCCAGGAGTACTCCTGCCGATGTGGCGACGGCTTTTCCCCCGCGAAAACCGGCGAAAATCGGGAATGTATGTCCAACTACCGCAAAAATGCCCACGAGCAAAGGATGCATCTCCACGCCGAACAGCATGGGCAAAAAAGTGGCTGCCGTTCCTTTTAATATATCCGCTGCTGTTACGGCAATCCCGGCTTTCTTGCCCAATACGCGGAACGTATTGGTTCCCCCCAAATTGCCGCTGCCGTGTTCGCGGATATCGATTCCGTAAAATATTTTTCCGACGATTAAACCCGAAGGAATAGACCCGATCAAGTATGATAATAACATAATAACGATTTGCATCATCAACATTTGCCCCTCTTTCTATTAATCCGCAATGCTTTTTTATTGTACCATGTCCAAATGATAATTGGGTACACGTAATCGCTTGCATGAATAGCAGCAGTGAATTACGATAAGGTTGGACGAGATGTATTGAAGGAGGACATAAAATGGCAATAGAAAATCCGACGAGAGAAGAAATGGGCCAAATACTGAAAAAAGCAAAAAGAATTGCCGTTGTCGGGCTGAGTGATAATCCCGAAAGAACTTCCTATATGGTATCAGAGGCAATGAAAGACGCAGGTTATGAGATTATTCCCGTTAATCCAACTGTTGATGAAGTGTTTGGCATTAAAGCCGTTGATACGTTAAAAGATATTGAAGGACATGTTGATATTGTCAATGTATTCCGGCGTTCGGAATTTCTGCCGGAAATTGCAAAAGAATTCGCTGAAATCGATGCCGATGTATTTTGGGCCCAATTGGGCGTACAAAATGAAGAAGCGTATGAATATTTAAAGAAAAAGGGCTATACCGTCATCATGGATCGCTGCATTAAAGTGGAACATGCCTTAACAAAATAACGAAAAGCGCCAAGCGCCATTGAGCGCTTGTTTTTTTGACGGGCGGCAGCCGACAGGATACTGGGCAATCTCTGGTATCCTTTATTTATTACCCGCATAAGCCTTTATAAACCAGTCGAAATACTTTCGACACAGACACATCCCAAGATCTATTTGCAAAAAGAGATCATCCGGATATACAATAAGACATGCTTGGAAAAATATGATATAGTAAATTAAGCGAACAAACGTTTTGTGACGTAAAGCCCTATGAAAGGGGAATCGAAAATAATGAATGGAAATATGGCAATGATGGAATATAACGAAGATTCGATTCAGGTGCTGGAGGGGCTGGATGCTGTCCGGAAAAGGCCCGGCATGTATATCGGATCGACGGACGCCCGCGGTCTTCACCATCTTGTTTATGAAATTGTCGATAACTCGGTGGATGAAGCATTGGCCGGATATGGCGACCAAATTATCGTTACGCTGCATAAGGATAACAGTGTGAGTGTGGAGGATAAAGGCCGCGGCATGCCTGCCGGAATGCATCAGACAGGAAAGCCTACTACGGAAGTCATATTTACTGTTTTGCATGCAGGCGGGAAGTTCGGCCAAGGAGGCTACAAGACAAGCGGCGGCTTGCATGGCGTCGGTGCATCCGTTGTGAACGCGCTATCCGAATGGCTAGTCGTAACGATTAAACGGGACGGCTTTATATATGAGCAAAAGTTCAAAGATGGAGGCAAACCGGCAACAACTCTTGAAAAGATTGGAACAACAAGGCAAACCGGGACCAAAATTCATTTTAAACCCGATCCGGCTATTTTCAGTACAACAACGTTAAACTTTGAAATCTTAAGCAGCAGGCTTCGTGAATCCGCCTTTTTGTTAAAAGGGCTCATGATTGAGATTCATGATTTGCGAAACGGCCAGCATGAAAAATTCCGCTATGAAAATGGCATTGAAGCCTTTGTGGAATATCTGAATGGTGAAAAAGATGTTCTTCACCCTGTCGTCTCATTTGAAGGAACAGCAAACGACATTGAAGTGGATTTTGCCTTTCAATTTAACGATGGTTTCGCGGAAAACATTTTATCCTTTGTGAACCATGTGCGGACAAAAGATGGCGGTACACATGAAGTGGGGGCGAAAACCGCGATTACAAGAGTCTTCAATGATTTCGCCAGAAAATCAGGAATGCTGAAAGAAAAAGACAAAAACCTGGAAGGCACGGATATAAGGGAAGGTTTGGCCGCCATTATATCAGTAAGAATTCCGGAAGGATTGCTCCAATTTGAAGGACAAACGAAAGGAAAGCTTGGGACAGCCGAGGCAAGGTCTGCTGTCGATACGATCATTTCGGAACAGCTATCCTATTTCTTGGCCGAAAACCCCAATGTAAGCACCATGCTCGTCAAAAAAGCGATAAAAGCAGCCCAGGCCCGGGAAGCCGCCAGAAAGGCACGGGAAGAAGCAAGAAGCGGCAAGCGCAAAAAAAGAAGCGATGCGCTGCTTTCGGGCAAGCTAACGCCGGCCCAGTCGAAAAACCCCCAAAAAAATGAATTGTATTTGGTGGAAGGAGACTCTGCAGGAGGTTCGGCCAAACAAGGAAGAGACCGCAGGTTCCAGGCAGTTCTTCCGCTTCGCGGCAAGGTCATCAATACGGAAAAAGCGAAGCTTCAGGATATATTTAAAAATGAAGAAATCAATACGATTATCCATACGATCGGCGCCGGCGTAGGACCGGAATTTAATTTGGAGGATGTCAATTACGATAAGATCATTATCATGACCGATGCCGACACGGATGGCGCCCATATACAAGTTTTGTTGCTAACCTTCTTTTATCGCTATATGAAGCCGTTGATTGAAGCGGGAAAAGTATTTATTGCGCTCCCGCCCCTTTATAAGGTGAGCAAAGGAACCGGGAAAAAAGCCGTCATAGAATATGCATGGACGGACGATGAATTGGCAGATGTGACGAAAAAAGTCGGCAAAGGATACATGCTGCAAAGGTATAAAGGGCTTGGTGAAATGAATTCGGACCAACTGTGGGAAACGACGATGAACCCGGAAACAAGAACGCTGATCCGGGTGTTGATCGACGATGCGGCAAATGCAGAAAAACGCGTGACCACATTAATGGGCGACAAAGTGGAACCAAGGAGAAAATGGATTGAAAAAAATGTCCAGTTCGGCATGCAGGATGATATGAATATCCTTGAAAATGAGAACTTGACATCAGAAGGGGGAGCGATGGACTTATGACGGCAATGGAAAAATTTCAAGATTTGCCCCTTGAAGAAGTACTGGGTGACCGGTTTGGCCGTTACAGCAAGTACATTATACAGGAACGGGCCCTTCCCGACGCCAGGGACGGCCTTAAGCCGGTGCAGCGCAGAATTTTATATGCCATGCATCATGATGGCAACACTGCCGACAAAGGGTTTAGAAAATCGGCAAAAACAGTGGGGAACGTGATCGGGAACTATCATCCACATGGAGATACATCTGTGTATGAGGCAATGGTCCGGATGAGCCAGGATTGGAAAGTAAGAAACATATTAATTGAGATGCATGGAAATAACGGAAGTATAGACGGCGATCCGGCCGCAGCGATGCGCTACACGGAAGCCCGCCTCTCGGAACTATCCTCGGAACTGCTTCGCGATATCGAGAAAAGAACTGTGGAATTTGTGCCAAATTTTGATGATACATCCTCCGAACCGACCGTACTTCCGGCGCGGTTTCCAAACCTTCTTGTCAATGGCTCCACCGGTATTTCGGCAGGTTATGCAACCGATATTCCCCCTCACCATCTCGGAGAAGTGATCGATGCCGTCATCATGCGAATAGAAAAACCGGGATGCGCCGTCGATGATGTCATGACGGTCATCCAGGGTCCCGACTTCCCTACAGGGGGGATTATTCAAGGCGTGGACGGAATCAAAAAAGCGTATGAGACCGGAAAAGGGAGAATTGTCGTCAGGGGCAAAACGGATATTGAGACGATCCGCGGGGGAAGAAAGCAAATTGTCATTACCGAAATTCCCTACGATGTCAACAAGGCCAATCTTGTCAAAAGGATTGACGAATTCCGTCTGGACCGCAAATTGGAAGGAATCGCGGAAGTCCGGGATGAAACCGACAGAACCGGCCTCCGGATTGTGATTGAGCTAAAAAGGGAAGCGGACGCCGAAGGAATTTTAAATTACTTATTTAAAAACAGCGACCTCCAAGTAACGTATAACTTTAATATGGTGGCCATCCAGGATCAGCGGCCGAAGCTGATGGGGATTCTTGATCTTTTAGATTCCTATATAAAACACCAGAAAGAAGTCGTGACAAACCGTTCCCGCTTTGATTTGGAAAAAGCGCTGGAACGCCAGCATATTGTAGAAGGCCTCATGAAGGCCCTTTCGATTCTTGATGAGGTCATAGCAACGATCCGTGCCTCAAAAGACAAACGCGATGCCAAAGACAACCTCATATTGCAATTCGGTTTTTCCGAAAAGCAGGCTGAGGCCATCGTATCCTTGCAATTGTACCGCCTGACAAATACGGATATTACCGCTTTGCAAAAAGAAGCGGAAGAATTGAAGCAGACGATCCAAAAACTATCCGGGATTTTGGACAGTGAAAAGAAATTATTAAGCGTTATTAAAAAAGAACTAAAAACCATCAAGAAAAAATATGCCGATGAGCGGCGTACATTAATCGAACATGAAATCGAAGATATCAAAATCAATTTGGAAGTCATGATTCCCAATGAGGATGTCATTGTAACGGTCACCAAGGAGGGGTATATAAAAAGAACAAGCATAAGATCCTATTCCGCTTCAAACGGCAGGGATTTGGCAATGAAAGAGCTTGACCGGCTTCTGCTCAAGGAAGAAGTAAATACGGGGGATTCTATCCTCCTGTTCACGAATAAAGGCAATTTCTTATACATTCCCGTCCATGAGCTGCCGGACATCAGGTGGAAAGACATGGGACAGCACATAACTGGCATCATTCCAATAGATCAGGATGAAGAAATCATGAAAGCCATATCCGTTAAAGACTTTCAGGAAGACAAGTTCCTTGTGTTCTTTACAAAGTATGGCATGGTGAAGAAAAGTCCATTGAAGCTTTATCAGCCGCAGCGTTACTCCAAACCGCTCGTGGCGGTCAATCTCCGGGAAAACGATTCTGTCATCAATGTTCAAATATCAAGTGGATCGGATGACATTTTTATCGTCACGAATTTCGGTTACAGCCTCTTATTTGATGAAGCCGAGGTCAACCCGATTGGGGCCCGTGCGCTTGGCGTAAAAGGAATTGACTTGAAGGATATGGATTTTGTTGCGGGTGCTGAAGTCATAAAAGCAGAAACGGACCCTGCCGTTGTGATTGTGACAAACCGCGGGGCGGTCAAAAAAATGAAGGTGGCAGACATTGAAAAGGGCGGACGTGCCAAAAGGGGTGCTGTCTTGCTCCGGGAGTTAAAAAGCAACCCGCACCGGGTTATTGGACTGGCCGTTTTGTACGAAAACAAGCAGGTCCATGTTTTGACCGAAAAAGGGAAGATTGAGATACTCCAGCCTACTGCGCTTAAGTTTAATGACCGGTATTCCAACGGATCGTTTTTAATAGATGAAAAGGAATATGGGAATTCAATAGAAATATGGGAAGATGCAGAACCCATACAAGGTTAAAACAGCCTTTTTGCTTAAGGCTGTTTTTATTTGAGAACAAAATGTTATAAATATACTATTGAATTAATTTTTATACAGAGTATAATATATAACATCTAAAAGAAAAGGGAGAATTTGGTGTGGACCACGTTTTAAGGAAGTGTTGTCAGTGAAGGCGGGAATTATCGGAGCAACTGGGTATGGGGGAGCGGAGCTGCTGAGAATTTTACAATCTCACCCGGTTTTTACCATATCTGCAGTATATTCATCATCACAGCAAGGAAGGGAAATTGCTTCCCACTATCCTCATTTGTCGCATCTTTCTTTGACATTGGATGAAATCAATCCGGCAAAGATTGCCAAACAAACGGATATTGTATTTTTGGCGGTGCCTTCCGGAATCTCTGCTGAAATGGCCCCCTCCCTTTTGGAGGCAGGGTGTACGGTCATTGATTTATCGGGTGACTTCCGGTTAAAAAATATAGATCAATATGAGAAGTGGTATAAAAAGAAACCGGCTCCGAAGCAATGGGTAGATCAGGCGGTTTATGCCATGCCGGAAGTGAACCGGCCGGCCATTACCAGGGATACAAAATTTATCTCCAATCCCGGCTGTTACCCGACGGCGACACTGCTTGGACTGGCGCCGGTTGTGCAAAACAACCTGGCTGCAGAGGGCTCCATAATCATTGACGCCAAATCAGGTGTTTCCGGCGCCGGACAAACAGCCAGCTTCGGAACGATTTACAACGAACTAAATGAAAACTTCAAAATATACAAAGTAAATCAACACCAACACATCCCGGAGATTGAACAGATGTTATTCAGCTGGGGATATGAAACCCCGATCACGTTCAGTACCCATCTCGTTCCGATGACCCGGGGCATTATGTCAACGATATATGTATCACTTGCATCATCCATAGACCAGTCGTCCATCGAGGCATTATATACAGACTTTTATAAAAACGAACCATTTGTCCGCATCAGGAAGAACGGAATTTTTCCTGCAACAAAAGAAGTTTTCGGATCCAATTTTTGCGATATCGGACTTTCTCTGGATAATCGGACCGGCAGGTTAACGGTTGTATCGGTGATCGACAATCTCATGAAGGGAGCCGCCGGACAGGCGGTGCAAAACGCTAACATTATATGCGGACTGGAAGAAACAGCGGGGCTGCAATTTTCTCCCGTTTATCCGTAAATGTGGAGGTGCGCAAGCATGAATAAAATAATGGTCATAAAGTTCGGCGGCAGCATGATTGACGCTCTATCCGAACAATTTTATGAAGGAATTAAAAAACTGAAAGAAAGCGGCTGGCACCCTTTCATTGTTCATGGGGGAGGACCGGCCATTAATCAAATGCTTAACAGCCTAAAAATAGAATCCGGGTTTCATAACGGCTTAAGAAAAACGACGGAACAAGTGATGGATGTTGTCGAGATGGTTTTATCCGGATCGATGACAAACAGGATCGTCAGAAACTTAACCAAGCACGGGCTTCCTGCCATCGGAATGACCGGTTTTGATGGACATTTGCTCCAAGCAAAGGCGATCGATTATGAAAAGCTCGGCTATGTTGGTGAAATCACATATGTAAATAAAGATCTGCTTCTAAATGTAATGTCGCTGGGAATGATTCCGGTCATTTCACCGATTGCGCCCGGGGCCGACGGCAAGAGCTGTTACAATATTAACGCCGATACGGCTGCCGGCGCCATTGCCACTGCCGTAGAAGCTGAAAAATTACTATTTGTAACAGATGTTCCCGGCATTTTAAAGGAACAGCAATTAATAGAAGAAGCGACCAAATCGGAAATCATCGAATTGATTAATGATGGAACGATCACGGGTGGAATGATTCCAAAAGTAAAAGCCGCCATGCACTGTTTGGACGGGGGAATGTCCGAAGTCATGATCGTAAGCGGAAACGCCAATATCGTAAATGGCGAAAAAATTATTGGAACGATGATAAAGGGAGAATTGGAGGCATTCCCATATGTCACATCTGTTTAACACTTACGCAAGATGGGATGTAGAAATCTCATCCGGACAAGGGACAAAAGTCATTGATACGAGCGGTAAAGAATATTTGGACTTTACTTCCGGGATCGGTGTATGTAATTTGGGACATTGCCATCCGGAGGTCGTTGGGCCGGTTCGGGAACAATTATCAAAACTGTGGCATACTTCCAACTTGTTTCAAAGCTCATTGCAGGAACAAGTGGCGGAACTGCTGGTCAATCATTCTTGCGGAGATTTGGTGTTTTTTGCAAACAGCGGGGCGGAAGCCAATGAAGCAGCCATTAAATTGGCCCGCAAGTTTACCGGGAAGCCGAAAATTATTACGTTTCTCCAATCATTTCATGGAAGGACGCTTGGAACGATTGCCGCAACAGGACAGGATAAAGTAAAGACCGGATTTGGACCGATGCTTGAAACATTCCAACATGTGCCGTATAACGATATCGAAGCGGTTAAGGAAGCGATTGATGAACAAACGGCGGCAGTCATGCTTGAGGTCGTTCAAGGCGAGGGCGGGGTGATCCCTGCTGATCCGAATTTTATTAAAAAGCTGGAACAAGTTTGTTTTGATAACGAAGTTTTGCTCATAATCGACGAAGTTCAAACGGGTATCGGAAGAACCGGTAAACCATTTGCCTACCAGCATTACAACATTTCACCGGATATCATTACATCAGCGAAGGGTCTCGGAAACGGCATGCCTGTTGGGGCCATGATTGGAAAGAAAAAGTTAAGCACGGCATTTGGACCGGGCAGCCACGCCAGTACATTTGCCGGAGGACCGCTTGTGATGACGGCTGCCAAAGCGACCCTTGGCATCGTTTTTCAGGATAGCTTCCTTCAGGAAGTGGAGAAAAAGGCGTTTTTCTTTGCGGAAAAATTAACGGAAATGAAGCCCCGGCTTGATGGTTTGGCCGACATTCGCCATAAAGGGTTCATGTTCGGTCTGGAATTCAACAAAGATGCGGGTTCACTTGTAACCAAACTTAGAGCGCACGGCCTGCTGGCTTTAAACGCCGGACCAAACGTGTTAAGAATGCTCCCTCCTTTAACGGTTTCATACGGGGAACTGGAGGAAGCGTTGAATATAATCGAGAAAACAGGTTCATTTTTTTGTTAATAATGCATAAAAATTCAATTTAGAAAATAAAAATACGAAAGCGGGGAGAGGAAAAATGAAAGGATCCTTAATGCTCGCTAATGGTGAACAGTTTACAGGCCAGTGGCATGGAAAAAAGGGTGATTTCTTTGGGGAAATCATTTTTTATACGGGCATGGGAAGGCTTCAGGAATTTATAACAGACCCGGCCACCCGGGGAAAATTGGTGGCAGCCACCTTTCCGGGAATATTAAATGCCGGAATCGATAAAGAGAATTTTGAAAGCAGAAAGATTCAAATTAGCGGATTGATTATCCAAGATGATTTATCCATACTGCCCAATGACAGTTTGTTTAAAGAATTGATAACGGCCGGTGTGCCCGTTTTATCTGGTGCAGATACCCGGGCTATCGTCAAAAAGGTAAAATATGCCGGGGAAATGCCTGCTGTTTTGACACCGAATCATAGGTCCTGCCTGTTTCCTGCCCAAAGGGAAGAAGGGATATCGGAAACGAAAAAGATGGAAACGGTCCTGAAAAATGGGAAAAACCATATCGTCATCGTTGATTTCGGGTATAAAAAGTCCTTGCTGAAAATTCTTGAAAAAAACGGCTGCAAAGTGACGATAGTTCCTTACGACATATCAAAAAAACAGATGGATTCCCTGAATCCGGACGGCTTAATCTTCTCAGGTGGATACGGAAATCCATTTTCATGGGAAAAATACTTAAATGAATATAAGCAAATGGCTGTAAGCTGCCCGGTTCTGGCCTTTGGTCTCGGGCATCAGGTTTTGGCGCTTTCTTTCGGCGGCCATGTAGAAAAAATGCGGACGGGACACAGAAGCTTTAAAGAGCCGGTCATTGATTCAACTACGAAAAACGTATATATGTCTGTTCAAAATCACGGATATGCCGTCCAAGACAAACCATTAAACAAAAACGAGTGGCGCATTTCGTTTAAAAATGTTCATGATGGAACAATTGAGGGGCTTATTCATGAACACTATCCGATTGCGACATACCAATTTCACCCGGATTGTTATGATAGTCCGTTGAATGCGGTGATATTTCAAGCGTTTTTCCATCATCTAGATGAAAGCAAAGGAGCAAGAGTGTATGCCTAAGAGGAATGACATCAAGAAAGTACTAGTCATCGGTTCCGGGCCGATCGTGATCGGCCAGGCAGCCGAGTTTGATTATGCCGGAACGCAAGCATGCATGGCGCTCAAAGAAGAAGGCTGCGAAGTTGTTTTGGTCAATAACAATCCGGCCACAATCATGACAGATGAACAGTTTGCCCAAACGGTATACTTTGAACCGTTAACCGTCAAAAGCATCACCGAAATCATCAAAAAGGAAAGGCCGGACGGCATTCTTGGAACACTTGGAGGGCAGACTGGCCTCAACCTTACAGTAGAGTTATATAAACGGGGTATTCTCGAGCAATATCATGTGAAAGTGTTGGGTACATCGCCAGAGTCGATTATTCAGGGTGAGGATCGCCAGGCTTTCCGCGCATTAATGCATGAGCTGAAGGAACCTGTTCCGGAAAGCGAAATCATCCATACGGTCGAGGAAGCTGCCGAATTCGCAGAGAAACAGGGCTATCCCATTATCATTCGTCCGGCCTATACGCTTGGCGGCGGTGGAGGAGGCATTGTCAACAATTTTGAAGAACTTCTAGCCGTTGTCCAAAAAGGGCTGGATTCTAGTCCGATTACCCAATGCCTGATTGAAAAGAGCATCGCCGGCTACAAAGAAATAGAATTTGAAATGGTGCGGGATGCAAATGATACGTGCATCGCCATCTGCAGCATGGAAAATTTCGATCCGGTTGGAGTCCACACCGGGGATTCGATCGTTATAGCACCGCAGCAAACCCTTTCCGACAAGGAATTTGCTACGCTGTACAAATCGGCAGTAAAAATAATTCGAGCACTGGGAATTGTCGGCGGCTGCAACATTCAATTTGCCCATGATCCTCACACCGATCAATATTATTTGATTGAAGTGAATCCTCGTCTGAGCCGTTCTTCTGCCCTTGCCTCAAAAGCAACGGGTTATCCCATTGCAAGAATAGCCGCCAAACTCGGCTTGGGCTATCATCTGCATGAATTGATCAATCCGGTTACCGGCACCACATTTGCCAGTTTGGAACCGGTTGTGGATTATACGGTCGTAAAAATGCCCCGTTGGGCTTTCGATAAATTTCCCCAGGCAAAGCGCAAGTTAGGCACCCAAATGAAGGCAACGGGAGAAATTATGGCGATTGACAGGCTGTTGCCTGCAGCTTTTCAAAAAGCCGTCAGGTCCCTTGAATTAAAAACATGCGGCCTGGAACTGGAAGGGTTGGACTCCTATACGGATCATCAATTATGGGCCTCGGTTTCAGATGCGGATGACGTACGCTTGTTCGCCATACTAGAGCTCATGAGGAGAGGCGTTTCAAGCGGGGACATTCATGAATCGACCCAGATTAATATGTATTTTCTTGATTGCCTGAAGGAGCTCGTTCAATTGGAAGCCGCTGCCAAACAAGAAAGCATGGAAAAAGTGTCATCTGAATTTTTAAGGAACCTTAAGGAAAAAGGATTTTCCGATCAATGGCTTGCAAAAATATGGAATACAACTCTTGCCGAAGTACGGGAAAAACGGATAAAAGAAAAAATTACACCGGTTTTTCAAATGGTTGATTCCTGCGCGGGAGAATTTCCGGCCGCGGCCCCTTACTTTTATTCCACATGGAAAGGGGAAGGGGATGTCGTCAAAAACAATACGAAGCGCAAAGTAGCCATCATCGGCTCGGGACCTGTCAGAATCGGCCAGGGAATCGAGTTTGACTATTGTACGGTCCATGCAGCGTTATCCTTGAAAAAGGCAGGGTTTAAGACGATTTTAATCAACAATAATCCCGGTACGGTCAGCACGGATTTCCAAATCGCCGATCGCCTTTACTTTGAACCGCTTCATTTGGAGGACGTTGTAAATATATTGCAGTATGAGCAACCTGACGGCGTGATTGTACAGCTTGGCGGACAGACGGCCATTAATTTGGCGAATGGCCTCGAAAGCTTTGGTTTTCCGCTATTGTCGATCTCCCAAGATCAAATAGACAAGGTGGAGGACAGGGAAAAATTTTATCAGCTTTTACAAGAGCTTTCCATTCCCCATATTCCAGGATTGACAGCTTGTAATGAAGCTGAATTGCTGGAGAAAAGCGAAAGCATCGGCTTCCCTGTTTTATTAAGGCCCTCTTACGTCATAGGCGGGCAGGGAATGATTATTATCCATAGTAAAGAAGAATTGGCGTCATATAAAAATTCAATTCAATTCCCGGTATTGATCGATGCATATTATAAAGGAATTGAAATTGAAATTGACGCTTTATCAGACGGAAAAAAAGTAATGATTCCTGCATATTTCGAACATATTGAAAAGGCGGGAGTTCATTCGGGGGACAGCATTACGGTTACACCGCCCGTTCATATAGATCACCGCTTAAAAGAAACGATTTTTTCCTATACAAAGAAAATAGCGAAGAAATTAGCTTTTAAAGGGATATTGAATGTCCAATTCGTTGTTTATGAAGGGACTGTGTATGTGCTGGAAGTAAATCCGCGGGCATCCAGAACAGTGCCGATCGTGAGCAAGATCACAGGTATCAATTTGATTGACGAATGTGTAAAAATATTAACCGGTTCTGCATTGACGATTGAATTTCCACATCAACAACCATTTTACACGGTGAAACACCCAATTTTTTCCACAGGAAAGCTTGAAGGAGTGGATCCGGTTCTGACGCCCGAAATGAAATCAACCGGTGAATTGATTTCCATCGGAAGCACTGTTGATGAAGCAATGGCCAAAGCAGTCCTATGGAATGAATATATTGCAAATGCCGGACAGCCCGTATTTTTCGTGGATGAATGCGGGGACCGGGAACAATTGATCAAATTCATCCGCGGGTCCGGCTTTGAGGCCGTAACGGGAACGGAAGAAATGTCGTTCACCGATTGGGTCAAACAGCAAAGGGGAGGCATATTGGTCAGCCCCGGCCATTCAGACCAATCGGTTGAGAATCGGAAAATCGCATCATTGGCCCAAGTCAATATATTGACTGAAATCGAGACGCTGGAAGCCCATTTATTAGGGCTGCAGCAACAAGTAAGCAAGCCGAAGTCATTACAAGACTGGCTTGGAAATTATGAAAAGGATGTGGTGACATCATGATTGCGTCACAAGTGAGCCTGAAAGGAAAGCATTTACTTACATTGGCTGATTTGTCAAAACAAGAAATCATGCAATTAATCATGGATGCCATAAATCTGAAAGAAATGCAGAAGAAAGGGGAACATCACCAATACTTAAAAGGAAAATCGCTTGCGATGATATTTGAAAAATTGTCTACAAGGACGCGGGTTTCCTTTGAGGTTGGGATGACGCAGCTCGGAGGGCATGCCCTGTTTTTGGGCCGCAACGATCTTCAGATGGGAAGGGGAGAGACCATCGAGGATACAGCCAAAGTTCTCTCACGCTATGTAGACGGCATTATGATCCGTACGTATGATCATGATATGGTTGTTAAATTGGCTGCAAACTCTGGCGTACCGGTTATAAACGGGTTGACGGACGACTATCATCCCTGTCAGGTACTGGCCGATTTAATGACGCTTTACGAAGAAAAAGGAAACTTGGAAGGAAAAAAGCTTGCGTATATCGGTGACGGAAATAATATGGCCCATTCTCTAATGATCGGCTGTGCCAAAACAGGCGTCAACTGCTCCATTGCCGCACCAAAAGGATATGAGCCCAAAAAATCAATCACTGAAGCGGCTATGAAATTTGCTGAAGAAACAGGAGCAATCATTAAAGTGACAAACGATCCATTTGATGCCGTAACGGGAGCTGACGCAGTTTATACAGACGTATGGACAAGTATGGGATGGGAAGAAGAACAGCAGGAAAGGGAAAAGGCATTCCAACAATTCCAAGTGAACAGCGAGCTTATGTCACATGCGAAGCCGGATGCCATATTCCTTCATTGTTTGCCGGCCCATCGCGGGGAGGAAGTGACTGCGGAAGTCATTGATGGACCGCAATCCGTCGTTTTTGACGAAGCCGAAAACCGCCTTCATGCCCAAAAAGCAGTATTGGCAGCACTGATGGCAGATTAATGTAAAATCAAAAGATGCATCACCCCTTTTAGGCAAAAGCCATATGATGTAATAAGAACATGAATATGAAGGGGGAGGTGCATCGTGAACAAATCGCAAGCGAAACAGTTTTCTGTCACCATTTTGCCTCCTGCAACGGTTTACCATCCTGTAGACGGGCGTAAATATACATTCATCTTATCGGATTATTCATCAAATCAATATCTGGCCATCGGCTACAAGTATGAATTAAACTTGTTAAACGTTAATCACCAGCAGGAAGATATTTTAACAGCCGAATGGAGGCCCGAGCTCGGAGAATACATTCTGAAAGGCAAAATGTATTTGGACGACAAGGAAAAAGATGAATTTACGATCCGTGAAAAGTGTAAACAATATGAAAAGATACTGCCGGAAATCATTTCTTTTATGATAAATGCCGACAGATTATTTTATACCCATGTACCATGGCTGCTCGACGCACCCATTTATGTAAAATTTTATTCTTTACATCATCATGTTCGTTCTACACAATTTATGGGGACGCCGCGGCAATATTTGAACAACATAAAAACACAGGCCAGCTTGTAACCTGTCTTTTTATTTTTTTATCTTGTCTCACTATTTAAAGTATACTTTTGTTATGAGACAAAAGTATATTTTGCCAGTTAACTTCCCATAATAAATATTATGTTCGGGGCGTTAAATTGAAGAAGAAAAAGCTTACTCTATCCTGTGCTTATAATTTGCCCTTTTCACACTTTCAAGATCAATAAATTGCACACTATATTCAATCACATCGTTTATGTATAATTCGTTCTTCTTTGCAAATTCTTTTACAGCATCGAGTAAATCTTTATCATAAGTAGTTTTAAATTGTACTCGATCTTTTGGCCGGGTTTTCTTATTAAAAGAAATCCCTCCAGAAGATAATACCGTTTTTAATCCGCTTTCGAATAAATAATTAATATGCGTGTTATGTTTTTCTGCCAATTCTTCCAACTGATTGAGAATCATTTTACTGATATTCGTTCTAAATTTAACCCTTGATTTATCGGTTAGTTGAATTAACTTACCATCAATCAGTTTCCACATAAAGAACCAACTCCTGTCGATTATTTGTTTATTTTATGTATTTCCATAAATTCCTTTTTATGTTTAATAAAACAGTCATTTACATTTTCATAGATAATACTTGCTAATTTGGGAAGTTCATATTTTCCCTTAACCCATACACGATATATATTTTTATTGGTTTTCGTTAATTCGGTAGTAATCTCTGAACGCAGCGTCCAAGATTTAAATACTGTTAAAAGCGCGTGAGCAAACCTTCGGCTTCCAGTTGTTACATTCATAACATATCCTCTTTTTTGTACCCAGCCGTCCCCGTCAATAACACCTCTTATAAAGGATGGCAAGTATTCTTTCGGTACATCCGGGAATGGTACGTTAAAAGATTTATTTGCGGTAATACCCATGTTTTCAAGGTCTTTTTTTATTTCTTTTGAATTAATAATCAATGTTGGTGTTGATTTTGTCGGTCCATTTGCTCCCAGCACATAATCTGCGTCCATATATTTTGCAACAAGCCGCAAAATCCTTTCCTCTTTTTGGGCAAATATAATGCTGTGAGTACGGGTGCTGACGTGACCATCCGTAATAAACAACCCTAAAACCCAGGCCATTTCATCTGTCCAGCTCTTAAAGAAGTCTTGATTTACTTTGTGCTTCCTTGGCTGGCCTGAAAATTGTTTTCGGTTCATTTCAATTCCGTGCTTATACATTACATTCCTGATGGCACGATCCGATAAACCCGTAATGGGCTGCATTTCTTTATAAGACATGCCGCTTTTATACATATTGATAATCATCTCATCTGTCATACCCGGATTTCTTACCAACAGTAAAACTCCTTCCAAAAAATATTATTTGCAAGGGTCTGAGATGTTATATTTATTATACCAAACATTTGTTTGATATGCAAGCTTACGCTATCGTAATTCAGCTTTGAGGAGTAAATTTATGTTTTTTAGTCCTTAAAACAGAAAATGCACTTATCCACAGATGTAAAAATTTAC
>NZ_JBFEGN010000064.1:0-23133 GCF_047228825.1 Siminovitchia jepli | reverse complement strand
CCAGCCGTAAAAATATACTTCGACGTTGATCCATTTTCATCCTGCTGATGGTGCCGCGGAAGCGGCATGAACGTCTAACTTCATAACCTCATACCTCTTAAGCCTGTTGGGGTTCTCATTTCAATAACAATTTTTTTGGAACCTGTATGATAAACAATGGTATTGCCCTTTGATTTTAGCAACTCTTTTGTAGCCAATTTAGAATCTTCAATGACATTAATTAATGCAACGTCCGTTACAATCTTTCTGTCATCTTCCAGGTAAAAATCAAGGATATTCAGTTTTACATATTGATCTGGGTATAATTTACGAACCTCTTCCCATTTCATTTGTTTATCACTCCTTGTTTTGTTTCCTGTCATCACCATATCACATTCCCTTGACAACTTAAACGTGTGTTACAGAATATTAAAACATTATTTATGCAACGCTAGTGATTCCGTTATATTCTTAATTTTACTTTCGGCTGTACCATTCAACGAACGCTCCCAATAGTTTAAGTATATAGTTGCACAAACTACCGCTAAATTATGCACTATTTTTGATTTACTTTTTTAATCTCTTACTGAAAATTACAATTAATCATATGCTGTTCTTTACTAACCGGCACGTGTATTTTGAATGATAGTGTATTCAATTTGTAAGAACGGGATCCCGAAAATTCGCATTTTGTGTTGTGCTACGAGCGATCCCGCACCTGTCTCTCTTATCAAGAAATGCTCGGATAACGGCAGCTTGAAAAGAGTTTTGCCAACCGCTAAATAAATTCCTTGGTCCCCTTTTCCCTCGCTCGAGAGGATCAAAATACCATCAACAGCGTCAAGCCGCAAAATGCCGATCATCGATGAATAGGGCAGAGGAAGTGCTATATTCATATACGTCCTGCCCTTCGTTTCATGCTGAGAGTAAATGGCTACAAATACGATATTATTCTTTACCCGGCGAATCCATGCACGCGGATTTTTCCTTCCATCAACTGTTGGATCAACAGCTTGTATTTTAAATGTCATCTCAGTAAGGTTACTCGAAATGGGCAAGTTTAGCTGCTGAAGCTGTGTACTTATTATTTTGTAGCAACTTGCTAACGGTTTAAACCAGGTTTCCCATTTTACAGAAGCAAATAACTGATATTGATCGGTTTGCTCATAAAAATCAACGATTGTTTTAGGTAATGTTTTTGTATTTACGAAAACACTTAAATCATCCACTAGTCCTGGTTGCCGCTTGCCTGCTCCTTTTAGCGTTCCTCGCATTTGACTCACTGGAAAGCTATAGGCATTCTGCTTCGTTTCAGGTGGTGCCAGCACCCAGCCGGCTACGCCAAACATTCCAAATAGAATACTGTTAAATAAGCCATGGAATCTTAGCATAAAATCAATACTAACAAACCCGTGTCCAAACGCGTTTTGTGTTGCATAAAGCAATGAAAAAATGATTGTAATGCCAAGCACACTATATGAGATCCTTATCAAAACTGCCTGCACGGTAGAAGCAAAACAAGTTTTGTATGCAAGTATGATCAAGGTGAAAATGGCAAAAATGTATAGCAAAACTGAGATGAATTCAAGTAAAGGCCAAGCTGTGATGCCGATCGCAACGAGCATAGGCCCCGCTATGATCATAGGTACAATCAAACGGTACCATTTTGAATCATGTAAGCGTCCAAAAAAACCAAGAGATATGGGCAGTAAAAAGGCGGAGTAATGAAAGTGTATAGCTGTTAACCAAGTGATCAACGGACTGAAACCTGTATCAATTTTTGCGACATAAGCAAAGAACCATAGTCCCCCTATAAATAGATACATCATGCCGATGTCGATTGAAATTTCAGCCCAATTTGTAAAGCCGCGGTTAAAAAATCGCTTCAGTCCATAAAACGCTACAAAAAAGGTGAAGAGTACATAAATAAAAGCGAGAATCATCTGCCCTGTATTTGACGGAACAACATGCAATAAAAAGATGGAGAGCATTGCAATCCAGGTGAAAATAACATGTTTCCTCTTTATTTCAAAAAGTAATTGGAGCATGATAGGAACGAAAAGCAACTGGGCAGCCGTCAGCATTAACATGTAAGATTTAGCTATGAAAATGCTGCTTGCTATGAAAAAGAACATACCTGCAAGGGTGATTGGATTAAAGAGACTGCTCTTTAAATTCGCCTTCATAAGCCATCAGCCTTCCTACAATTCGGTTATGTATGTCGACTTGAATCGTAAATGCTCCCCGGACATCATCATATCCTTCCTCAACAGTCACCACGCCTTCTAACAAGCGAAAAATCGGGAGTTCCAGGTTGCCCATCACAACACGTTGGGCACCAGAGGAAATGCGCATGCATCCTTCAGGTGTCACCTTAAATGTTAAATCAGAATAAAATAAGCTTGGTTCCCCTAAATAATCCTTTACGACTCTACGCTTTGCATCAAGGGTCATAAATGCATTAAAATGACGAGTAACCTTTTCAAAATAAAAAGTACGTTCCCAATATAATTCCGCTTCACCGGTCGGCAATGGTCGACAGGTATTTTTGATCGTAAATGGTACATCCTTTCCGTTTTCGGGAAACAGAAATTGCCAACGGGCTGCTAATTTTAAAAACGGTTTTAGCCAGATACCACCCGTTTCAATTTTTGTCATCGTCCCAATCCCATTAAACGACTCACCTATCTGAAGTGAATAACGGGATTGCAGTTTTGGATGAAGCCTTTGAAAATCCTCACCCAAGAGATCTTTATAAATTGTCATTATGTAACATCCTTTCTTGTCCTCTTGCAACTGGTTGCCGTTGGCAAATCCCTCGATATTAAGAAACCAATAATGGAAAGGATCCAAAGGCTAGCATTTAAGGTCACAGGATTAAACGGCTGTAATGAAATCGAAGGACTGGCAATTAATACACTGATCGTTAATATCGGAAAAGCAATGATCTGCAGAGCATGTAAATGTCTTTTCTTACGATAAAGAACCCAAACCCCCGCCAATAAAACCTCAAGAATGCCTATTATTTCTACACCCTTTATAACAGCAGTCCCCTCCAAGGAAGTTAAACTAGACAGCATAGATACTTCCTCAGGGCTTTTAACAATGATTTTTGGAACAAGTCCATGATAAAGCCAAACAAAGAAAAAGAGCATGGTTACGATAACATTCATAAAGAGACGTACATATTGTGTCCGTGGCAACTCCCCCTTTTCAATCCAGCGTTTCAGCACATCAAAACTAAGAGCTGTCGCCCATCCCATCACGGGGCGAAATACGAGGTCTAAAAAGCGTCCAAATATACCAAAACGTACATCATAGTCATACTGAGTGAGAAATTTGGTACCCTTATCTGTCGGTATATACTGCCAATACCCTTTCCCTTCATAAATGGGAGAAATTTTTTGATCAGTACCAAAGTGAAGAGAAGATGTTTTGGTACCATCCTTCTTACTATGCGTACCGATGGTTTTACCCCAGCCGGCAACTTTTACCCCAAATCCTAATTTCGTCTCATATAAAAAAGATTGCGGTTCATCATTTGAATTTTTCGGCAAATAGGTAATAGAAGAAAAACGCAAATCCCATTGTTCATGCAATTTTGGATTTTGAGTCACCCCCCATACTTCGTCTATGGTTGCCTGAATGGGTATTTCCACATAAATGGGTTTGGTTTGCATAATTGTCACCTCTATTAATAAAGTAACACATCCCTCCATACCTATTGTCGGAAATCGTGAAGTTGTTGTTAAAATGCCGGGATTTTTTAATTCTGTAAAATTTATGCGGATTGGCATGTTTAGTTTGTGCTGTCTAAACTAGGCATTTTCGGCAAATAGAAGAATACCCTCTATCAACCATGTACAAATGATTGCACAAAGGCCTGTTATCTGCAGGAAATTCGTAAACTTAAAAAATGTCATTATTGACTCCTCTGCATCCAGGTATAATAAAATCTGTAAAGTCAATTTCAAGGAGCGTATCATCATATAATAAGAGGTGCTTTTTTAAGTGCGGTAGTTTCTAAATAGGAAAGACATGATAGGAAATAAAGAAATTTCAACAAAAGGGGAGGGGGAATAATATGCCGCTCAGAGAACTCTCTTGAAGTATAAAACGAAATTCTATACATGAGCGGCTACATGAGTTTGATTGCGGAAAGATATCCGAGCAAGATGCGTTTGGACGACTGGAGGACGGACCAATCCAGTCCCGGTTAGGGATTTGGATCCGCTCTTCGAATGTGTATTAATCCGGATTGAAAAACTGCTTGTCGACGGCTGAATAAGGAATATATACAAACACCCCTACATTTTCTTTCAATTTTAAAATGTACAAAAATCCAGGAGGAAATTTTAGCAGATAAAGCTATAAGTTAATAAATGTACAATCAAAGACTCACTGTTGGTTCAAGGAGGGTTAGGGTTTGGTTGATCGTGTTCATATTAACCATTGCCCCAATAGGAATTGCCGTTTTGAAAGTACCATGTCCGGTTGCAAGATTGGTCATCAGCGGTTTTCCAAGAGGAACGACGAACTCATTGATTAAATCTTCATAGGACTTCCCGTAAGCAACTTCGCATCCTGTACACTCTCCCATGATAATTCCGATGCAATCCTGAAATTTTCCGGCCAATTTCAAATGATTCATATACCGATAGACCGTATTAACGGGTTCATGTGTTTCCTCCAGGAACAGGATTTTTCCCTTTGTATCTATCTCGAAATCTGTTCCCAAAGAACCGATAAAAGACGTGAGATTGCCTCCGACAATGCGGCCCGTAACGTTTCCGGGAGTTCTGCCAACCAGCGGTATTCCTGGGGGGTTCACTATTGGCCTGGGTGCTGTTAAGGCGGAAGTGATGGAAAAAAACTGACTATAATTGTACCCTGGGGTTTCAGGATTAAAGTCAATAAGCAAAAGACTATGGAATGTCATTAAATCTGCATATTGAAAAAGTACATTTAATAATATCGTAATGTCACTATAACCTGTTACAATTTTCGGATTTTGCCGGATAATCTCATAATCAAGGTAGGGAAGAATTCCAGCTACCCCAACCCCTCCTCTTGTTGGCAAGACCATTTTAACTTGCTCATTTTGAAACATATTCATCAAATCAGCTGCCCGCTCTTGGTCGGTGCCTGCAAGAAACCCGTTTTGGGAATATACATGTTCCCCAACTACAACTTCAAACCCCATATTTTTTAACATATTGATTCGAGTATGAATAACATTTGCATCTAATGGACTCCCAAGCGTAACAATCCCAATGGTGTCACCTTGTCGTAAAACAGGTGGTTTCAAGATCATAAATGTTAACCCCCTTGGTTGTTTTCAAGGCCAAAAAATACCCTTCTTCCTCAACTAACGCCCTTTAGTGGATAACATAACTGATGTTTTTAACAACTTTAATGTCACTTAACAATATAGTCCGTTTACCCTCCAAAAATTCCTTTTACTTTTATCTATTTCAATCGAAACAAAATTGCGCATGTTTAAAAAAGCGCTCTCTTTATCTATAAATAGAAAAGACGGTATCAGCTTTAGCCTTATTCTTTAAGCAACCTCTGAAACATTCCTTGTATGGCTTAAAAAAACCGAAAGCCAAGTCACATCCCATATAGCTCCCACATATGTCCGAAATATCCATAGTTTGTATACATCACCTCGCGATTTTTTAATACCTCCCTTAACTTCCCAAATGATATTTTCGAAACATTTGTTGTCGAATGAGGAGCGGCGGGAGCATCCAACGGATTAGCGCAGATGCCAGCACTGAAAATAAAGTGCTCGCCAATATGACCGATTTCCAGTTCATTCCCGAAAAAAATGTCGCGACATAATGAGGAACCGCAGAACCAAGGGTAAACGCACCAAAATTAAAATTCCCATGCTCAATCCCCGTTTATTATGAAACCACTGCGTTAACAATTTTACGCCGACTGGGTAAACTCCCGCCAATGACATCCCGGTAGCAAAGCGAAAAAACAATCCGATTGCGACATGATCTGCAAAAAGAATTGCAACATTAAAAACCGCTCCTAACAGGGAGGATAACGCGAACAATTTCCTTGGATGCATTCTGTCAGGCAGCACTAGCAGTGAACTGATAATGGATCCCGTGATGAATCCGATCTGTACGGAGGAAGAGATCCACCCATCCCATCCTTTTCCCACAATGATCAAGCCAGACGTTTATTTTCCCATATCCTTTATTCAGAACAAGTACGGTTAGCCAGATTACAGGGAAAGGACAGTTTACAGCTTCCTATTTGGGGAGAAGTTGAAATAGAAGTTTGTGAAAAGATGGTTAAAAAAAATGAAGAAAGCTTTGCCGCATTTCTCGCCAATTTAGACAAAACTGATTTAGATCAATTCATAACCTATAAGAACAGTAAGGGCCATCAATTTAATACTTCCATTCGAGATGTTCTAATTCATGTCGCACTTCACGGTCAGCATCATAGGGGACAAATTAACGCACAACTTCGAGCGAATCATGTTGAACCCATTAATACGGATTTTATAACATTTGTGAGATAAATGAACATTTGCACCTTACTTACCACTGAGGATACGGAATATAAAAGTATTCGGATTATCGTGCGGAAAAGGGTTAAGCCTGTTATCAAGACCTAAATTAAAAAAGCTCAATAAATCGAGTAGGAGAGGGTGACTAACCCCCGACCTCTTATACCACCGTCGTACTGTTCGGTATACGGGGTTAACGCATTGTTTGATAAGTTTGTATAGACTCTTTACTCTTGTTTTGACCAGTATTGGTCACCAAGGACTCTATGCAAGATAGAACCTTTGGCGATGCGCCAACAAGCTCTATTTCGTTATAAATGGCAACTGTTCATTGAAACATATTTCATCCTCTTAATATTTAACCATTTTAAATTAGTCTTATCTTCCTCATTAACCAAGAGCACGTTAAACTGGGTAAAATATTATCATGCTTAAACGCGTTAATATTTCACCGGAATTATAGTATGTGTGCGGCCTATCAGCCTTAAATCTAATTGAATCGCCACTTTTTAAGTGATACTCGCATTCGTTTACAGTAATTGTGACTTCTCCATCAAAAACCGTGATAAATTCTTCAGTCCCCTCTTTATGTCCATGCGAGCTTAATTTACCATCCGTATCAATTTCAACAGAGTAAACTTCAAAACGCCTCTCCTCATGGAAGGGAAACGAGGTGTATACTTTATACCTTCCATTGTCTTCAGATAAAACTGGCATCTCATTTCTTAAAACAACTTTGGCATCAGGTTGTGGATAATTAATGAGAGAAGTAAAAGAAACCTTTAATCCATTAGCAATTTTCCATATAGTTGTAATAGTAGGACTGGATTCCCCCCGTTCAATTTGTCCTATCATGGCCTTGCTGACACCACTTAGTTCTGAAACTTTCTCTAAACTAAGTTTCTCTTTCTCTCTTATGGCTTTTAAATTTCTTGCCAAAATTAATTGAATTTCTTCCATAAAATCATCTCCAAACGATTTACATTATAACATACATTATGTAAAATATAACATACATGAATTTATTGATCATTTTGTGCATTATCATAAACTAAATGAAAAGGAAGTTTAAAAGTGCCTTTATTATCCTTCTTGTTGTTTGTATTCGTTAACAGTTTTACTCCAGGCCCCAATAATTTTATGGCAATGTCGTTTGCAAATAAATATAGTTTTAAAAAATCAATTGAGTTTTGTCTTGGCGTTGCAGCAGGTTTTTTTGTTCTCGCATTAATGTGCAGTTTTTTTAACCTTTTACTTATAAGCATTTTGCCAATCATAAAGGTGCCATTAGCCATTTTAGGGGTTGGCTATATGTTATATTTGGCTTATAAAACATTGACCAGTAAAGATGATAATCGTAAAAAAAATGAAAATGGCAATCAAAATCTTTTCGCAATCGGTGCTTTGGTGCAATTTGTAAATCCAAAAGGCATTCTCTATGGTATTACGGTAGTATCAACCTTCATATTACCTTATTACACTTCTTATTTCAGTTATTTTATTTTTTCACTTTTTTTAGGGATTGTTGGATTCATCAGTTCAGCCAGTTGGAGTTTATTTGGCTCTATTTTTCAAAAGATAATATTACAGCATAGGAAAGCATTTAATGTAATTATGGCATTGTTGTTGGTATATAGTGCCGTTTCAATTGTTTTGCATTAAAGGGATGCATATATACGCAAAAATGAGGGTGTAACAATCTTGGTGTTAGACCTTGAGCACCCTTTATCTTATCTTCTTTCACTTGATGGATGGAATTAATGGACTGGATGAAGGTGACAGGGATATTTTTCTTGACGCATGGTGCAGTACTGTATCGTCTATTTGATCCACAATTCCATCAAATACGTCCCAAGCTCAGTAATGCCAAGCTTTTACCCTGCTGAATTTGCTCGCTTCATGATTTCCTGGACGATCGAGTCTTTGGCATCTGCATAGTGTTGCACGTGCCGCCATTCACGCTGGGCTAAATCACGCTTGACGCGTGCGTATTTGTTCCGGTCAAAATTGTCGGTCCGCAGCCAATCGAGGAAGCGCAACATTCGATCAACCTCAGATGCCCCCTTACTAAATACGTGTAGATTAATGTCTGTATCGGGCCCCTTGAACAGACGGTGTTCAAACCACTCCGGCTCTCGAATACGGAGCGTGTAGCCGGCTTCCTCCAAATCCGGAACATAGCTCGATTCGTTGGAAGAGTCCAATACAATCAGCAGGATATCAATGATGGGCTTGGCACATAGCCCAGGTACTGCGGTTGATCCGACATGCTCCACTTGCAATGCCTTGTTGCCTAGTGCAGTGCGAATCCGTTTAGACTCTCGGTCGAATAGCTTAGGCCAGCACGGATCATACTCTAAGAGGATGATCTGTGCATTATGAGGCTTGCGCTCACCAACAGTGACCTTTTTAAGATACTCATCACTTGTATGCTTTAAATTTGAACTGTCCTGTATTGGTGACAATTACTTTACCTCCTCGTTGTGTTTTTAAAGTTTAGCATTTAAAATTACTACATTGTTTTAAGTTTCAACAGTTATCTCCATTTTTTATTTATCCTGGATAAGAACAACTTATGTCAATTAACAGTTCTTAATAGATCTTTTCATTGAAATGTTCTTTTCTTTTCACAATAAAAACTCTCCTTTTAGACAACCAATCCGAAGGGGTAAACGGTGAATCCAGAATTTTACAACAAATTAAAAAATTCATTTTGAAAAACAACATGTGTCTTTTTTAGCATGATATAATTATTCCTATAAAAAAATATAAAGTGAGGAGTGGTTGAAGCTGGAAATGTTTATAATGGCAATATTGGTTACTTTAATTTTCGGCACTTTTTCTTATATGCTGTTGAAGCATCCTGATAGTGTTTTAAAAGTGAGTTCCTTTTCAGGTAAATTCTTTGAGAAACCATCTTTAAAAAAGTTCTTAAAGGTGATGGGTTGGTGGTTTTTAGTAATTGTGGCAGGAACTTGGATTATAGCAATCATCTCCTTGTTTGAATGAGATGATAAGGTGGACCCCATCGTCAATACTCTATTTTTAAGGTGGGTAAGAATCCTAATCCTGAATTCTATCATACTGGAGCCGGGAAGCTCATTGAGATTGCAGGAGGTTCGTGTGCATTTTTTGAGCATTCATCCTGGTTCTATTTTTCTTCTGTCAAGGGCGAGCGTAGCAAAGGCTCTGCTGAATCCTTGACAGGCTCTCCCATGAAAAGGATGCTCTCAGAAGGATGAATCACTCATTGTCCATAAACAGAAACCTAATGATTGGTGAGGGCATCCATGGTTATAGATTGAAATAAAAGCATCACTTCTTTAGGAAAATTGATAAGCGGGCTTTCTTACTTTTCGGAAAGTCGCCGGCTTATCCCGCCGCCATGCTTCACACTTATTGCTTAAGGTCCTGACTTATCCATTATAAAGGATTTTTTCTTTGCACAAAATGGCAAAATTGAATATTTAAGGTATTTTCAATAATCGAATTTATTTAATGCAAAACTAGTGCCTACAGACATAAACATAATTCCTGTAATATCAAACGAACCTTTTAGTATTTTTCCTTTTTTAATAGTTTCATAAGGAATGGAACAGTGATAATCGTTACACATTTCGCAGATATCCAAAGAGTTTTCCTTCGGCCATCATTCTGAAATGACTTTCTCAGCTGCTTGTTTATTTGCCGACTTTTTGGCAGGAGCGAAGACGATCCCGGATCGTTGGCCGCAAAGCTGGAGATTAGGACAAGAGATTGAAAACTGGTCCTTCATCCATTTTTCACCAAATTTACTCTACAATTTTTAATGCAGGTGAATCCTTTTTCAGTTCAAAATCATATTTTTTTGCATTTTTATATCCCGGATCTAAATAACTGGATTTCTCATCACTGTTTGAGGCTTTTTTAAATTCCGGAAAAGAAATAAATTCTTCTTCTTTCCAGACCCATATCCCCTTTTTTCCTTTTTCTCTATGGAATACATTCTTCTTTAGTTTATTATCTTTATTTGTTGTAAAATAATTTGAGATAAATATACGGGATGGTCCGGCAGTCAAAATATTCTTTTCGATCACGTTGTTTTTTGTACCATACTGTAATAGAAGTTGACCCCCATCTAGACCCTTCGTGTCATTTCGATACATAATGTTTTGTGAGATCAATGAATTTTTCGTACCTCCCCGACGTTCATCATACCCTCCAATTGATATTCCTGTGTAATAGTTATCATGTACAACATTGTTTATCGTTTTAATTTCATCTGCATATTTTTTAGGATGCTCTGAGGTCGCTTCTATTCCGATATCGCTTTTATAAACAGTATTCTTTTCAATGGCAATATTTTTTCCGCCATCTACATAAATTCCTCCGGCGGAATAATCTTCCCCATAAGCTGGATTGCCAAAAGAGGATATTTCATAAACGATATTATTTTTTACAACGCCATTGCGTATAAAATCTGCCTTTTTATCATGAGAGGTACCTTCGTAACCAATCAGATCAATGCCGATATTGTCATTTCGGCGAACCAGATTGTTTTCCACCTTAAAACCGTCAATATTTCCATTAAGTACAAGGGATTCACTAAAGCCGAGCTTTAAATCTTCTATTGTATTATTCAAAACATTTATGTCCCTCATTGCACCTGTCCCGTATATCGCGATCCCATGTCCATTACCGTCATCTGCAAGTGTTTTTATCCGGCGAACATGGTTATTTTTCAAAGTGATGTGACTGCTGGAACCTGTTACATGCATTCCCATGACTGTTTCATCTGATAAATTAGTCGTTAAATCCTGTAAGATGAGTCCGCTAATCGTAAGATAATTTTTATTATGAATCGTAATTAAGGATGTATCGCCTTCAACATCCTTTTGGTTTTTTCCACTAAGAATCACCTTATCCCTTTTATATGCCTTAAAAATAATTGGTTTTGATTTTGTTCCACTATGTTTTACGACAAGCTTTTCATTGTAAGTTCCTTTTCGAATGAAAACGGTCGTCCCTGCTTTAGCTTCTGAAGCAGCTTTTTTTAGCGTGCGAAAGGGCTTTGATTTTGTACCATTATTTTGATCATCTCCATTTACAGCTACGTATAAAATAGCCTTATCCTGTTTCGCGTTAACATGATTGAATATCAGTACAATGATGATAGCAGCCGCAACTAAGAGAATAAAATAAATCTTTTTCATTTAATCATTCCTTATTGAAATTCATTCTTCTTTTTCATAATGCACTGAGATTGACGAAAATGCTATTTTTTTGTCATACGAATGAATTTCATCATTACAAGTCTTGAAGGTCAAGACTTATAGATTTGTTTTCGCGTGAAAGAAGAACTTACGTTTCGCAGTGAAACCGAAAAGTCTGCCGACTTGCAGGAGCAGTTTTCAAAATACTATGAGAACCGCGATCCTGCTGATTACGAAGCCATCGCTCTGTTTTACGCAGGATTTATGTTCTTTGGAATTTCGATCGGCGCACTTATCGGATTTCTCGGCGGCGGCTGGCAGGGGATGTTCCTCTCCGAAGGTTGGATTGATACGATAATTGGGGCTATTGTCGGCTTCATCATCGGAATGGATTGGGGCTTTATCAGCAACGGCATGATTGCATTGAAGCAAAGAAAAAAATCGAGGGGTGATATATGTCCAATGCCATTGAAATTGCAGGCCTAAGAAAGCGTTTTTAGTCAAATTAAAAGACAGAACAACGACAGTTGAAGCGGTACGTGGTGTCACGCTTTCAGTAGGGAGCGGTGAGATTTTCGGTAATGAATATTAAGAGAAGTATTTGTCACCAATTATTTTAAGCTGCGGAGTCCGTATTCGGATATTTTTCCATAAAAAAAGGTATTCATATTGAAGTAATGTGACAATATAAGAAAAGCGCAAGCGTTTAAAAATGGATAGGACCCTTTAAGGATTTGATCCAATGAATACATTTCTTTATTTCTTCCTAGGGTTTGGTTATCTATGTCTTTTGATATGGGGGATTGTTCCAGCCAAAAAACATGGCTTATTCAATCTCACCAACGTTCTTCTGCTTGTCATTCTTGGTCTGGTATATGATAACCTCATGATTGCATTCGGAAGATTTATCGGTGAAGGGAACGTACTGGAAAGCTTAAATGTAGTTCGATTTTGGCTGCATGCTCTTTTCACCCCGACCTTGATCCTTTTTGCCTGGAGCATCTGTTTCAGAATTGGTTTACCTTGGGCTCAAAAAACTTTCTGGAAAGTATTGGCATGGCTCTTGACGATTGGCCTAATTCTGTACGAACTGCTTACCTCAATAAAGGGACTTGAACTTAAACCAAACTGGGAAAATGGAGTCTTAACCTATGAAAATGCGGCTCAATCAGATACGCCTGTCATGGTGATCCTCATCACTCTGGTTCTTGGCATTGTCAGTATTATTTTCATAAAAAAATTTCGCTATTTTTGGCTTTTTATTGGTACACTCTTTATGATCTTGGGCGGTATTTTAGCCATCTGGATTAAAAGCTTTCCAATCATGAATGTATTAGAATTTCTTTTGATCGTTTCTTTACTTATGACCAAGCAATTTCAAACAGAATCAAAAAACAGTCCTCAGATAAGTAATCAGTTAGAATAGAGAGGCGAAGGGTCGTTGCTCCCGCTCTCTGTTTAGCTAAGGGAAACGGATTAATTTTTCTAAAATCCCCCGTTTTGTGGCTCCACAAAAAATTCCATAACGACTTTTAGACCTTGCCCGGAATCCAGGATGTTCTCGTCTGCGCCAGCTCCTTGTTCATCCAATTGATCAGGGAATCAGTATAGAGCTGTTCTTTTGGGTACCTCAGGATGTCTTGTTCGGAAAATCCGTAATAATCACCCATGATCCACCACTACAACCTGTGCATCGTCATCAAACGGATTGAGCACCCGATGTGGTACTTCATCCGGAATAATAAAGGCATCTCCCGTTTGCCATTCAGTCAGTTCTTCTCCCATTTCTATCTTTATGCTTCCGGAGACGACATAGAACGCGTGCCCATCATAACAAACATGATCGGCTTCATAACCAGTTGGATACATCACTACCCTAAGACGCTGTTCCTCCGTTTCCAGCCATTTTGACAAAGCACCTGTTGACACCTTGTCAGGTGTGAACTCCTCTTCCTTCCTTGCAACTTGAACTTTTAATAGATTCGAATGATTCATAGCCCGCCCACTCCCATGAAATATTTATTTAAAAAAAGCAGCTCCACAACTTCACATGTATCGCATTTTCATTTCTCTTCTTAATATTTATATTTCTATTATTGTAACCAACTCAACGTGACCAATCAATAAATAACAGGTTCAAATAAAATTATAAGAGGCGGATGTCCCCTCAATTTTTTATCAAACCTGTTGTCAAGTCCCGGCCATCATCGTCAACGCCTGAGTCTGGACGCCTCGGCTTTACTGCTCCTGTCTTCCTTGGCAATGGCATTGTATTGTTTAAATTTGGCTGATCTTTTTTTCTTTAAGTACTTTTCATTGAGCACGATCACCTTCTCGCTCTCAGTCGTTCTGTATTTTTGATAAACGGATTTATATTTTTCAAACGCAAAATGCCCCAAAAGGTAAACCGGCAAAATAATGAACAGGGGGATGGCTGCGTTTAGGAAAAGCTTGAAGTCATCTCCCATAACATAAATGGTCGTGACCGCATATGTCCCTCCTGAAGCCATAAAAATGATGATCAGATTACATATGTCAACAACTCATGACTGAAGTCACGAGCTTGTCTCCGTCTACATAGCAGACGGTGCTTGCACTTTGTACAAGCCTTTTAGACTTATTCCTAGCCAGTAGTGCTAACGTACCTATCAGTACTCCTACCTTAATATGCTGGAATATAAGGACGGTTGACTTCGCCCCTACTGCAAAAGACATGCTTAAACAGTAACTGTACTCATAGCTTCAACGCCTTTTCTGTACAGATTCATGGCGCCAATTCTATCGTCATTGGAGCGATAGTGGCAATTGCGGCATTCGAAAGTATGTTGTTTTTTATTTCGATTGTGTTTGTCTGCGTGACCACATTTTGGGCAAGTTTGAGACGTATATTTTGGATCTACAATTAACACTTTGTGTCCATACAATTTCGATTTGTATTCCAGCATTTCACGAAACTGATAGAATGCCCAAGAAACACTTACGTAACGATTACGGGCTTGTACTTTTTCAGTTGCTTGACGAACGCCGCTCAAATTTTCTAAAACAAATAATGTTCCTTTTGGATACTGTTCAACGAGTGCCTTTGTTACTTGATGATTGACATCACGCACATAACGGTTTTCTCTTGAACCAACTTGCTTTAGACGTTGACGAGCAGAAGGGGTTTGCCGCATTTGCAATTGTTTACGCAATGCTTTGAATTGTCCACGCTTATGCTTGATCGTGCGACCTTTGAAAAAGCAAGTATTCCCTTTGCTATCAAAAGTAGTGGCTAAAAAGTTAAGACCTAAGTCAATACCGACAATATTGTTGACCTTTTCATTTTTTAGCTTTTTAAATTCTTTAGTCATGGGAATATGCAAGAACCACTTATCAAACTTATGTACAAGCTTGGCAGTACCAAATTTCCAGGTGCCGTCAAAATAACGTTTCATTCCTTTTTTCTCAAATCGGAATTTTAGACGGCCATCCAATGTATTCACTGAAAAAAGATTTTCATTTAACGAATAGTCACGATTCCACACAAGATCATAGTCGTACTGCTTAAATTGAATCAACGACCACATGTGGCCATTAGATTTAGCAGACTTGTATCGTGCGATTACAGTCTTCGTAACTGATTGTGCCATTTGGCTTTTTAGTCCAAATGTACTTCGTAAGTCCTGATAGTGTAAAGCGTTTAGTTTAGCTTGATTTAGCTGTTTTGTTTCAAACACTTTTTGAGAGAGCCAATTACAAGCATTTCTGTAAGCTTTGATGGTTATTTTTAAAGAATCAATATTTTCACTTGGTACATAAATTTGTATTTTAGCTGTAATTGTAGACATGTATTTCACCACCTTTCACTAAAGTAACTTTAACACATTTTAGTGATAGTTAAACTAAAAAAGGAAGTGAAAAGCGTTTCCTCCCATGACTGAAGTCACGGGTATCCACGCTAAAATCTTATGAATATGATAACTACTTTGCCTAAACCCTTTTTCCTGGATTATCAATGAAAGCAAACAACACCTCCCTCCATGATTTAAATGTAATGAATTATAATATTTCTATATACCCTTCTGCTCCATTCACCCTGATCCTTTGTCCATCCTTAATCAGCTTAGTGGCATTTTCCACCCCGACAACTGCTGGCAAGCCATATTCACGAGCAATAACCGCTCCATGGGTCATCAGTCCGCCAACTTCGGTGACGAGACCTTTTATGGATACAAACAATGGTGTCCAGCTAGGGTCTGTAAAGGTGGTGACTAAGATATCTCCATCTTCTAGATTTGCATCTTCTATTTTTAAGATGATGCGTGCTCTGCCCTCTATCACTCCGGAAGAAACCGGTAGAGCTGCAATAGCTTCAGCCGGGAGATTTTCTCGTTTGTATTCACCTGTAATAATTTCACCATCAGACGTGATCACACGTGGGGGAGTTAGTTTTTCATATAATTTATACTCGTCTTTTCGTTTGCTGATAATCTCGTCATCCAGTTTATTTGTGCGTACGACTTCGTGAAGTTCCTCAAAAGTAAGGTAGTATATATCTTCTTTTTCTTGAATGACGCCCGCTTGTACGAGTTGTTCGGCTTCTTTCAGTAAAGCCTGCTTATAAATGAAATAGCGATTGACCATGGCGTATTTCGGATATTCCCTAAACCCGCTGAAATTCCGGATCAGGTCGATTTTTCGTTTTGTTTCTTTGGCTTTTTGTTCACCATCCGGCAGTTGCTTCAATTGATCTAATAACGCTTGTTCTTTTTCCAAAGCAACACGCCGTCCTTGCTCAAATTTCCGATGACTGGCATTTGGCTCAAAGTTCTTGATATGACTAAGAATCATGTGGACAAGTGCAGTTTGTTTTTCGCTCCATCGAGTACTCGTAATATCGATTTCTCCGGGACATCGCATTCCGTATTTATCGAGAAAAGCTATTATTGCGTCTCGGGTTTCCTTTCCGCCGTCGAACTTCACCAGTTCATCCAAAAAGTGTTCATCTTTTACATGTTGTAAATATTCAATGACTTGCGGATAAGGACGAATCACATCTGCGACATCCAACAGCTCCAGCCCCATTTCCGAAGTAATATTGTTTGGCACAGATTGAGAAAGCGTGTCTGCCGCGTTTTTTTCACCTAACCACTCGTTCATTTTTTCATTGATCCATGATGAAGCATCCTGTGCCTTTATAATCACACCCATACTTTGCGGGTCAGATAACATCTTTGTTAATTGCTGGATATCTTCCAGGATAAAATCAAATAAATCCGCTCCTGATTTCGTTTGGATGTTTTGTTTTAATTGTTCTATCGATGTTTGACTACGCTGAATCAAATCAGAAACGATTGTCGGAGCGTTTTCGATTTGTGCTTGAGAATCCGCAGATGATTTATCTTGATTGCTTTTACCGGGACTCGGTACTTTTTTGTCATCCGGTGAAGATTTGATAAAATCTTCTCGCTCTACGATGGTCATGAGTGCGTCTTTTATGAGCGGATCGGATTTCCCCAAGGCATCTATTACCATTTTTCTGCTGACAGGTGAAGCCAGTTGATGTGTGACATCAACAAACAACCTTCCACCAGCTTTACGCATGGGTGCAGGAGTCGTTAACAGCCAAAAAGATAATCCCAATGGTTTCATCGGGTCGGTCATCATTTGTTGGTGACCGACAGATACGTAAACGTGATTTTCTTCATCATTTGCTTCAGGGATGGGGAAAAGAGTAGTGATCGGCCGGCTCTGGACAATATAAAATGAATCATCAGCCAAACACCATTCGATGTCTTGCGGACAGCCAAAATAAGCTTCGATCTGTCTTCCGATGCGTGCCAGTTGTAAAATTTGTTGGTCAGTAAGTGTTTGCGTCTTTTGCTGATCAGGATTGATCTGCTGTGTCTCTGTTCCGCCTTCTTTTCGTCCATAGATAGCCAATTTTTTGGCTGCGATCCTCTTAAGGTATTTCTAATTTTTCTTAATGTTAAGAAATTTGGGCTTTTTTTGTTACTCCATTAAAGCGCCCTGTTATGGAAGATCTACCCTTGTACTTTTGTTTACTTTAATAATCTCCTTTAATGACAAAAAACGAGCCCCGAATTGTTCCGGCTAGTTTAGACTTCTGCCTGGCAAACTTAAACTTCCCTCCTAACTCCTTTGGCACCTCCATCCCCTCAGAAAGCTTAAAACCAACAGCCCGCTTCTTAGGGTCATCAACCGTATACATGACGTTAACCACAAGACCATCCTCATAAAAGACGTAGGCAAACTTGATATTTTCCACTTGAAAACGCGACGTTTCTAAAGGTTTGGCCGCAAACCCAATATCACGTTCTTCTTTCAATATTCGGTTCAAATAATCAAGGGTCTCGCGGGACTCGCTAGCTGGTACAACCGCAAATTCATGCTTGTATTTGTTCATAAAGTAACGGGCTTCATTCGCACGTAAACCAGCAAGCGCTTCTGCTACAGGTGAAGACTCCAAACCAACCATAGACACATTTTTAAAATCAACGATATAGGACATTTCCATCCCTCCAGTTATCTCTTTATTTCCTGACAACAGGAATCCACATTTCACCGTAAACTATACCGTTTCGCTCCTCCACCACAACCGCTCCATTCGGCCCGCCAACATAGGCAATATTCTTTGCTTCTGGGAGGGCTTGACCAAAAGCAATGCCAGTAACTTTATTGCTCAATTCAGCCGTATTTCCTTCCCCTTTAACAACGAGGTATTCCCCCTTAGGAAATTGGATCACTCTGGATTCTCCCAGTTCTGGTGCCGATGCCTCTGTCATGACACCTGCATAATGCATCATCTTGTTATTCACTGCTTCATTTACGATAAAAATGTAGTCGTTTGTGGCTATGGCTTTTAAAGTTTCAAGCCTTCCATCTTGGCTGACTGCCTGCCAAAAGTCTGCCTTTTCCTTGTTTATGTCGGCAAAGTCTGTGTAATCGCTCTTAAGCTCAGTTCCAATACCTAAAACTTTTGGATAGCTATTTATTGATTACCATCAAAGAAGAGAAGGTAATAAAGTCTTATCCAATTTATCTCTTGCACCTTTATCATGAAAAAGGCCTTTGGCTGATTGAAGGCTTTGACTTAAAGGATGAAAAAAGGAAGATTTTCCCTGTCGACAATCTCACTAATGTCAATCCATACCCTGCGAAAAAAAGATTAAGTAAGAAAAAGATTTTAGAAAAACTAAGTAAGCAGGAAGAAGTAATCAACCTTGTCCTTGAACTTGGTCCAAAAGCGATTGCCCAGTTCAAAAAATACCATCCTTTAAAAGTTTCAATTTCCTATACGAATCCTTACCAAACCACAGCCATGCTAAAGTCTTTTATTCATGTTAACAATCCCGAAGAATTAACCGAAATAACAAATTGGCTACTTTTCCTAGGTGATGATACAAGATCAGGAAAGTCCCCGAAGAAGTCTTAGAATGTCTACAAGAGAGATTATGCTTATACTGCCCATTGCAGCGGCCTGCCCAGAATTATTGTCGATTTCGATTTTCAACTTGATGAATCCAGTTTAAATCTGCTTCTAAATGCAAAAGTGTACCAGTGATTAATAAATACCTATTCTCGTCACCTCGAAGAAGAAATTCCGTTTTTAACTTAGTCAATTCCATGACATCTTTCATTATCATTGCTTTTTGTTGATCAAGCATTTTCTTTTCCTGTTCGAAACCAATCTTACGAGCACAGCTCCATTTAAAATGAAAGTCATCTTTAGCTGAATGATAGGGTACTGGTTCCAGCAGCCAATTTTCCAACTCTTTTTTACCTTCCGTAGTTATTTCATAAAGTTTTCTTTCTTGGTCATCCATTCCTGCAGATGAGACAAATTGATCACGGATTAGACGGTCAAGAGTCGTATAAATTTGGCCAGGATTAATTTTTCCTTTCATTCCTAAAAGGGATTCTAGCTCTAGTTTTAATTCATACCCATGATTTTTTTGTAGAAATAGCAATGTTAATATTCCGTATTTAACCGACAAAATTGCTCAACCTTCTTTGAGTGATGATATAATATTTATTTTACTAGCCGAAGTACTAGAAATCCAAGAAGCAAAGAGAGATAGAGAAACACCAGCAATCAGCGCCAGTATAATATTACCTAAAGGTATTTGAAAAGATATAAACCCTCCCAAAAGTTTGGATTGACTAGTGACATAAAGTAAAATCACTCCTGATACTGTACCTCCGATCACTCCTGACAATCCTATTAGTAGACCTTCTCCAATTATCATCTTTCTAACTTGCTGTTTCGTAAAACCAAGCGCCCGCATCGTCCCTATCTCGGATGTACGCTCCAAAGTATTCATTAATAGAGTGTTAGCTGTGCCTATACTGGCTAGCCCCACGATCAAAACTAACATAATTAAAATTAACTCGTTCATACCGGATAATGCTGAAGTAGTTGATTTAATTTCATCTTCAACAGTTTCAACCTTTGAGAGATGTTTGCTAAAATCTATCCATAACTGATTCCGTAATTGTTCACCAGTATATCCGTCGTTTAAAGTTAGTAGCATGTCAAAACTGTTCGCCCAGCCAAATTCATTATTTAAATGATTCTCATCCATAAATGCTACATAGCCTGAGTAATGCGATGTATTCACAACGTCAATGACTTTAAGTTGTTGTACACCGGAAGGGGCATTTATGTAAACATAATCCCCAACATCTCCACCCCATTCATCAAAAGCCCGTTTGCCAAGAAGAATAGATGGTTCCTTCTTTAATTCTTCGTATAATTCATCTTTCTCAGGGTCCTCAAACAAGGTCGGTCCCCGTTTATCTACAGCAAAGATGGAAAACTGCCTCTTCTTACCATCGATTGTTTCCCATGTAATTGGCTTAGCTTCCGTTAAAGGCTCAACATTTGAAACAGACTCATAAGATTGCAGAGTTACTATATCCTCATTAGACCAAGGCGCTTCTGATGTAACTCTTAGGTCTCCCCCATACGTATTTCTAATTTCGTTTTCATATCCTTCGGGAGCAGTTTCTATAACAGCGCTCAGCAATAATATTACTGCTATCCCGACGGCAAGAATAGCGGAAGTATTGGCATTTCGATTTAATTGTTGTGTAAGGCTTCGGGCTGCCAGACTTCCAGAGTAGCCGAAGAATATCTTCAAAATTGGTTTAAGTATCATACTTAGTCCTAGTAACAGTAATGGAAACAACAGAATGACGCTTATTAATATAGCTAAATAAGAGACAGGATGATCAATAAATACAAAAGAAAGTAAGCCAACCCCTACAACAGCCCTAAGAATGTATTGCCTTGTCGATGAGTATGTCTGATTTGCCATTTTTAATGTCAATAACACCGAAGTTTTCCCAGCATTGTAAATAGGAAATAAAGAAAAGACAACAGGAAATAAAATTCCAATTACTACAGCTGTTAACGTAGGTATTTTCCAATTTAATGTGTAAACCATGTCAAACTCAAACACAGCAAGCAAAGCTTGCATAAACATATCTCCGAGCCAAATTCCTATGGGTACCCCAATCGCTGTACCTACTAATGCCAAAAGTATTACTTCAATAAAAATAAGTCTAGAAACAGAACTTTGTAGATAGCCAAAACTCTTCATTATCGCAAATTCCTTTTTTCTCTCCATAACGCTTGTATAAATCATATTAAAAACAATGAAACCACTAATAAACATGGATAAACCAGCAATTAAGTAAAAGAATGTATAAAGTCCTCCAATGTCGTTACTTTGTCTATCATCTGCGACAACTGGTTGTATATATACATTTGAATGACGAAATTCTTCCTGGAGAGAATGAAAAAGTTTATGCCCGTCTCCATTTGTTTGAAATCTTACATATGAAAGCTCGTTATCCATACCAGTCCACTCTCTTAACAAATCAAGTGGGGCCATAACGCGAAAGCTGGTTGATTCAGCAGCTTCCCAATCACCGGGGCTTGCAAGCAGCTGTGTATATTCAACAATGGCGGAAACCTTAGCTTCTCCCAAATCAGCAAACCGAATTGTATCTCCTACCTTTTTATTTAGCAGATTTGCAACAACGTCTGGTATCACCAATCCTTCATTATCTAAAGTCCCTTCAATAACAGGTAGTTTTAGTAAAGAACTATTTTGATCACTCACGCCAGTAATTCGTACGGATCTTTGATTTGGGGATTTATCGCCTTCAAGTTCAAAGAAAGCTTGTTTATCAAGCGCGAGCAATGTTTCCGTGACAGCTGGACTAGTCAAAATAGATGAAACCACATCTTCAGAGTAAGTATATCCATCACTTAGAACCCAATAATCCGCATTTGCCACATACATTTGTTCATAATAATTGAAAACATCATTTGTTGTTTTGTCAGCAATCAGCATAGACGTTACAAAGGAAATTCCTAAGATAATCCCAAGCAGTGAAATGAAAAACCGTTTTTTATTTTGTGTTATGTTACGCCATGAAATTCGCCACATATTTAGCATAGTCATCATCCTTTCTAGAAATCACTTGATCAATAACTCCATCTTTAAAAAGAATAATTCGATCTGCAAATCCAGCTGCGAAAATGTCATGCGTAACCATTATGATTGTTTGATTGTTTTCTCGGTTAAATCTTGTTATTAATCCGAGAATTTCTTCGGCTTTATTTCTATCTAAATTTCCCGTTGGTTCATCAGCTAATAAAACGGAAGGATTATTGACCAGCGCTCTGGCTATAGCTACTCGTTGTTGTTGACCACCACTAAGCAAATTCACTCGTTTCCGACCAAGCCCGTTCAATCCCACAGAATCAAGTAATTCTGAAATAAATTGGTTCTTTTCTTTAGTTAAACTGCCATCTGCATGAAGAGGGAAAGCTATATTTTCTTCTACAGTTAATGTAGGTAGTAGCTGGTAATTTTGAAAAATAAAGCCTATGTGCTTTCTCCGGAATATCGTTCTTTCTTTTTCCGTCATATTACTTAAATTACTTTGATTTATTAGTACATCTCCTTCAGTAGGTAGGTCAAGACCTCCTAAAAGTTGGAGTAATGTACTTTTTCCAGAACCACTTGGCCCCATTATAGCCACGAATTCTCCTTCTCCAACGTTCAAATCAACACCTTTCAACACTTGAGTTTTTTCTTGGCCCTGTATAAATTCCTTTTTTAAATTCCTGACCTTAATCATGTTTTAATTCCTCCTATCCTTTAGGCATTTATTATATACTAAGTATATAATAAATCAAAGGAATATTTTATTTTTCCTTATAAATTTTGGTATCATATAAAAATACATCTATAATCATTACATACTTAGTATGTAATGATTATAGATGTATTATGTTGCTTTAAAATAAAATTTGCTCAAAAAAAAGGCTCTCAACCCAAATTACGAAAGTAAATTTGCCGAAAACTAATTCAGCGCTCTTTTGGGAACAATTTACAAATCTGGGTACTA
>NZ_JBFEGN010000063.1:0-23417 GCF_047228825.1 Siminovitchia jepli | reverse complement strand
CGTTTCGTTTCGTTCAGTTTTCAAAGAGCAAACTCGGCGTCTCCCTTTTGGGCGACTTTTATATTATATCAATCTGGCAAGATGATGTCAACAACTTTTTTATTTTTTTCGTCGCCGACCATCTTGTTCAGACAACGATTCTTAATATAACACCTTTTTTTCAGATTGGCAATAGGTTTTTTACATTAATTTTATGAGTTATGCTCAAGATATAGAGATAGGGCACCGGAATGTTCCGGTGCCCTTTTCCCATCATTCATTTTCATATAATTCTTCACCGGTGATCTCATCATCGGTTGGTGTTGTAGAAACTTCTTCAATTCCTTCAGTTTTTTCCACTTTTGCTACCGTGGCGACGGATTCTTCATCGTCCAGCCTGATCAAAATCACTCCTTGCGTATTTCGGCCCATGACTGAAATATCTTCTACAGACATTCTGATCAATATTCCGCCTGCAGTAATCAGCATAAGGTCTTCATCGCCTTTAACTGTTTCTACAGCAACGATGTTTCCGGTTTTTTCAGTTATATTGCATGTGATCAAGCCTTTTCCGCCGCGCGATTGTACCCGGTAATCGGCTGCCGGCGTCCGCTTGCCGTAACCGTTTTTCGTGACAACAAGGACATCATTGTCCTCTTCCAAAATCTCCATTCCGACGACTTCATCGTTATTCGATAAATGAATCCCTTTTACACCGGTTGCCGTTCTTCCCATTGAACGTACATCCGTTTCATGAAAACGAATGAGAAGCCCATTTTTCGTTCCCATCACGATATCTTTATTGTTATCCGTTAATTTCACTGAAATCAATTCATCATTTTCACGAAGGTTCAGTGCAATCAGCCCATTATTTCGGATGTTGGCAAAGGCTGATACTGGTGTCCGTTTAACAATTCCTTCTTTTGTGGCAAAGAACAAGAACCAGTCTTCAAGGAATTCTTCCACGGAAATAATCGTATTGATCCATTCACCTTTATCAATTTCAAGCATGTTAATAATCGGCAGTCCTTTGGCCGTCCGGCTGTACTCCGGAATCTCATAACCTTTTGTCCTGTATACTTTTCCTTTATTCGTGAAGAAAAGAATTGTATCATGCGTGGACGTTGTAATTAAATGTTCCACGAAATCATCTTCGTTTGTTCCCATTCCTTGAACACCCCGGCCGCCCCGTCTTTGGCTGCGGTAAGTGGAAATAGGAAGCCGCTTGATGTAGCCGTTATGGGTTAACGTAATGACTACATTTTCCCTTGGAATCAAGTCCTCATCTTCGATTTGCCCTACTCCGCCAGAAACAATCTCCGTCCTGCGTTCATCATCAAAGCGCTCTTTAATTTCGGTCAGTTCATCGCGAATAATTTGAAGCACTTTTTCTTCATCGGCCAAAATGGCTTTTAGTTCCGCAATCAGCTTGACGAGCTGGTGATATTCGTCTTCTATTTTTTCCCTTTCCAATCCGGTTAAGCGCTGAAGCCGCATATCCAGGATCGCCTGCGCCTGTTTTTCGCTTAAATTGAATTGCTCCATTAACCCGGCCCGGGCAATGTCGGTTGTTTCCGATCCCCTGATCAAACTGATAATGGCATCAATATGGTCAAGTGCAATTCTTAATCCTTCCAAGATATGGGCGCGCGCTTCCGCTTTCCTCAGTTCGAACTCTGTCCGCCTGCGAATGATGACCTTTTGATGTTCCAAATAATGCTGCAGGCATTGCTTTAAATTCAATACTTTCGGCTGTCCGTCGACAAGCGCAAGCATATTGATTCCGAAGCTCGTTTGCAGGGCGGTCATTTTGTATAAATTATTTAAAATGACGTTCGCGTTGGCATCGCGGCGGACTTCCATGATAATTCGCATGCCGGATCGGTCTGATTCGTCCCTTAATTCCGTAATGCCGTCAATCTTTTTTTCACGCACCAGTTCGGCAATTCGTTCGATCAGCCTTGCCTTATTGACTTGATAGGGAATCTCATGGACGATGATCGTTTCCCTTCCGTTCGGTTTCGTTTCAATTTCAACCCGGGCCCGCATCATAATGGAGCCGCGGCCCGTCTCGTAAGCCCTTCTGATGCCGCTCCTTCCTACAATCAATCCTGCTGTCGGAAAGTCCGGCCCTTGAATGTACTCCATCAATTCCTGAATCGTTATATCAGGATCCCTGCTTAACATCAAAAGCCCGTCAATGACTTCACCCAGTTGATGGGGGGGAATGTTCGTTGCCATACCTACGGCAATTCCGGATGATCCATTGACAAGCAGATTCGGAAAACGGGCAGGCAGCACGACCGGCTCTATTTCTGAACCGTCATAATTCGGTTTATAATCTATCGTATCCTTATTCAGATCCCGCACAAGCTCCATTGAGATTTTTGACATTCTTGCTTCCGTATACCGCATGGCGGCCGCCGAGTCGCCGTCAATCGAACCAAAATTGCCGTGCCCGTCTACAAGCATGTATCTGTAGCTGAAATCCTGGGCCATCCGGACCATCGTTTCATAAACGGCTGAATCTCCGTGGGGGTGATATTTGCCGATGACTTCCCCGACGATCCGCGCAGATTTCTTATAGGCTTTATCACTCGTCATCCCAAGGTCATTCATGGCATATAAGATCCGCCGATGAACAGGCTTTAATCCATCCCGGACATCGGGAAGGGCACGGGAGACGATGACACTCATCGCATAGTCGAGAAAGGATGAACGCATTTCCTGGCTTAAATTGATTTCCTTCACATTTGATTCAGGCATATCAGACATGCCGAAACCTCCCTTATCCCGAAAAAAGCAAGTGAGGAATCTCACAAGCTTTTATCCGGCAAAAAATTAAATATCCAAATTCTTTACGTATAATGCATTTTCTTCGATAAACAGCCTGCGTGGTTCGACTTTCTCACCCATCAGCATATCAAATGTTTCATCCGCATCAATGGCGTCTTCCAAACCCACCTGCAGGAGCGTTCTCGTTTTCGGATTCATCGTCGTTTCCCAAAGCTGCTCGGGATTCATTTCCCCGAGACCTTTATACCTCTGCACTCCCGGTTTTGGCTGCTCCGGCAGCTCGGCAATCAATGCATCCAATTCAGGTTCGGAATAGGCATATAATTCCTTTTTCCCTTGGCTGATTTTAAATAGCGGCGGCTGGGCTATATAAATATATCCCGCTTCAATCAGCGGCCGCATATAACGGTAGAAGAGCGTCAGCAGCAGCGTGCGTATGTGGGCGCCGTCCACGTCGGCGTCTGTCATGATCACCACTTTATGGTATCGGGCTTTTGAAATGTCAAAATCGCCCCCGATTCCGGTGCCAAGCGCTGTAATGATCGCCCGGACTTCGTCGTTTGAAAGAATCCGATCCAGGCGCGCTTTTTCAACATTAATAATTTTTCCCTTTAGGGGTAAAATAGCCTGAAAATGCCGGTCTCGACCTTGTTTTGCAGACCCGCCGGCGGAGTCGCCTTCCACTACGTATAATTCACTGATTTCCGGATCCCTGGATGAGCAGTCCGCCAGTTTACCCGGTAAATTGGATATTTCCAAAGCATTTTTTCTCCGTGTCAATTCACGCGCCTTTCGGGCCGCCATTCTCGCTCTGGCGGCCATCAAGCCTTTATCAACGATCTTTCTTGCCAGCGTTGGGTTTTCCAAAAGGAACTTCTCAAAGTGCTCCGAGAAAAGGGCGTCAGTGATCGTACGTGCTTCCGAGTTCCCAAGTTTTGTTTTTGTTTGCCCCTCAAATTGCGGATCCGGGTGTTTGATTGAAATAATGGCGGTCAAACCTTCCCGGACATCTTCCCCCGACAAGTTGCCGTCATTTTCTTTGATGATTTGATGCTTTCTGGCATAGTCGTTAATGACTCTTGTCAAAGCCGCCTTAAATCCCGATTCATGCGTTCCGCCTTCATACGTGTGGATGTTGTTCGCAAAAGAATAAAGATTGCTTGCATAGCCGCTGTTGTACTGCATGGCGATTTCAATGGCAATGTCATCGCGCTCACTTTCGATGTAAATCGGGTCATCGTGAAGCACCTCTTTCGATCTGTTCAAGTGCTCTACGTACGACTTTATCCCGCCTTCATAGTGAAATTCCAGTTTTTTTGCTTCATCGCGCTTGTCTTCAATCGTCAGCTTCAAGCCTTTGTTTAAAAATGCCAATTCCCGGGTACGGGTAGATAAAGTTTCAAAATCAAATTCCGTTGTTTCCGTAAAAATCTCCGGATCCGGTTTGAAGTGAATCGTCGTTCCCGTCCGATCGGTATCACCGATGATTTTTAAATCAAATTGAGGTACACCCCGTTTATATTTTTGGTAGTGGACTTTTCCGTTCAAATGAACATATACTTCCAGTTCCGTCGATAAAGCATTTACAACTGAAGCGCCTACTCCGTGGAGGCCGCCGGATACTTTATATCCTCCGCCTCCGAATTTTCCGCCGGCGTGTAGGACGGTCAAGATGACTTCAACCGCCGGGCGGCCCATTTTCTCCTGGATTCCAACGGGTATTCCACGTCCGTTGTCGATAACGATGATGCTGTTGTCCTCTTCAATGATAAGGTTGATTTCATCACAATATCCGGCCATTGCTTCATCGATGCTGTTATCAACAATTTCCCATACGAGATGATGCAAGCCTTTTATGCTTGTTGAACCTATATACATCCCAGGCCGCTTTCGAACCGCTTCGAGCCCTTCAAGCACTTGGATCTGATTTTCATCGTACTGTTGTTGGATTGCCTTTTGTTCCATTGACACGAACGATTCACCTGCACTTTCCATCTATTTTAAAATGAACCAAATACATTGTTCATTATTGTATCGTTCATCGCTTTTTTCTTTAAAGTGGCAAAGGCAACAGGGGAGAGATACATATGATTCGGCGTAATCACAAGCGATTTAAACGATTCGTCCGCAATATTGACTACATTTGTTTTTTTCCTTTCCAAAAGCTCCTGCATCGTTTCCGACTCCTTGATGGACTGCATATCTAAAATGGCGATGATATCACCTAAACGGACCAATGTATCATCACCCACATGAATGTACATATAAAGTCCTCCTCATTGCACTCTCGTAATGCTGCCGTTCTGAACAAAAAAACTTGTCGCTTCCCTGATCGTTCTATGATCAATGCCGCTCGTCGTTGTTGTCGTGACGAACGTCTGGACTTTACCCTGAATCGTATTGAGCAAATGGGATTGGCGAAAATCATCCAGTTCGGACAACACATCATCGAGCAGCAATATCGGATATTCGCCGACTTCCTCATAAATGAGTTCAATTTCGGCCAATTTGACAGACAGGGCCGCAGTGCGCTGCTGGCCTTGTGATCCAAACGTTTGAACGTCCCGCCCGTTGACATAAAAATGGATTTCATCCCGATGCGGCCCAATAAGGCTGATTCCCCTGTCCATTTCCCTTTCCCTCAAAGCGGAAAGTTTTTCCTCGAATATTGTTACCATTTTTGACGAATCGGCCTGTTCTGATACATCCAGGGATGGTTTATATTGAATCATCAGTGACTCATGGCCCCGGGAAATGCCGGAATGAATCGGTTTGGCCCAACTTTCGAGGATCCGTACAAACTCGAACCGCTTCTGAATGATTTTTACGGCGATTTCAATATATTGTTCAGTCAACACATCCAAGAACGTTACATCTGTCTGTTTTTTGATCTGCAATTGCTTCAAATACTGGTTCCGCTGTTGCAGGATTTTTTGGTATAAACCGACATGGTAAAGATAGACAGGAGAAACTTGGCCAATTTCCATATCAATAAAACGACGCCTTACTTGAGGGCTCCCTTTGACAAGGTGGAGATCTTCAGGCGCAAACATGACAACATTCATATTCCCAACATATTGGCTCAATTTTTTCTGCTCTATATGGTTAAACTTTGCCTTTTTCCCTTTTTTGGAAATGATTAACTCCATTGGGGCAGACCCGCTCTTTTTTTGGATCCTGCCATTTATTTTAGCATAATCTTCATCCCACCTTATTAAATCCTTGTCATGAGATGTTCGGTGCGACTTGGCCATGCCTAAAACATAAATGGCTTCCATGACGTTCGTTTTTCCTTGGGCATTTTCTCCGACAAATACATTGACTTTATTTTCAAAAGAAAGGGAGAGGGTTTTGTAATTTCTAAAATTTTCCAATCCTAATTGCTCAATATGCATGGGATAGACATCCTTTAATGGGCAACAAGAAAATTTCCGACTCCTGGCACTTCGATCCGATCACCTTCCATGAGCTTCCTGCCGCGTCTTTGTTCAGGCTCTCCATTGACCAAGACAGTATGCTCGCTCAAAAACCACTTGGCCATTCCGCCTGAATCAATCAGATCGGCAAGCTTTAAAAATTGGCCAAGTGTGATGGTGTCCGTTTGAATCACAATTTTTGTTTCCACGCTCTCACTCTTTCTTTATTGTTGATCTCATACCTTTATTTTACTAAAGATTTACTCTCATGACAAAGAATACGGAGTATCATGAGGCACTGCCCCAAGTTGAAAAACAGATGCACGAAAGAAGCAGGGGACCATTTTGTTTTTTTCACAAGTCAAGAAAGTTTTACTCTGCAAGAAAATTTTTCTTTAAAAGGTGCTTTTCTGTGTCTAGCTTGGGACAGACACAGGTCATCCTAGTGCGCCGGCGCTACAGGACGCGGCGACCTGAGGCTAAGGCGGCCAGGGCGCCTAGCTCCTCGAGGTCATAAATCAAAACTCTCCGGAGGCGGAGGCGTCCCGTGTGTTTGTCTTATTTGCCCGTGCCAAGCAAGGCGCCTGCGCTTAGTCCGGAAAGGAGACGAAAAAACCTGCCGTTTAAGGCAGGTTGTCTAGGCTGTACGGATAGGCAAAATAAGCTGCAATATGTTTGGGTCCTCCGCAGATTTAATAATAAAAGGCCTCATGGCACCCGTAAAGCTGACTGTGATTTCATTACCTTCCACTGCACGGAGGGCATCCATCATGTATTTGGCACTGAAGGAAATGTTGAGGTCTTCCCCTTCAAGCGATTGTATCGGGATTTGCTCGTATACGTGGCCGATTTCGGGTGTAATGGAAGAGATTTCAATCATGTTCCCATCACGTGATGCAAGCTTTACAACATTGTTTCTTTCTTCCCGGGCCAACAAGGAAGCTCTGTCAATGGCATCATTAAACAATTTCCCATCAACAACTAAATTTGTTTTATATTCTGTGGGAATGAGCCTTGATGTATCAGGGTATCTTCCTTCCAATCGCCGGGAGTAAAAATGAATATTCTTCGTTTTAAAAAGAATTTGGTTGTCTGTAATGAAAATCTCGACTGGGTGATCATTGTCATCAAGGATCTTGCTGAGCTCAACCAGACTTTTTCCAGGGATAACCGTTTGGTAGTTTTCATTTTCCGGCATGTCGACTGGTGCTGTTTTCATGGCCAGCCTATGGCTGTCGGTGGCAATACAGGAAAGTGTACCATTTTTAATTTCCCAGTTGACACCTGTCAAGATCGGGCGTATTTCTGAGATGGACACTGCGAACACTGTTTGCCTGATCAATGTTTTCAACAGATTGCCAGGCAAGGAAAATACAGTTTCATCCGATACCTGGGGAAGAAGCGGGTACTCCGTATGGTCAAGCCCGTTTAGATTGAATTCTGCTTTCCCGGAACGAATGATTACTTGTCTTGAATCCTCTACCTTCATTTCCACTGTTTCCATCGGCAGTTTTCTAACAATATCTCCAAAAAAACGCGCATTCAGAACAATTCCTCCCGGTCGAATGATATCGATTATTTTATCGCCATTTTCTTCAACAGGTATCTTGGACTCTATGGATATATCGGAATCACTCCCGGTAAAAGTAATTCCTTCTTCTGAGGCAATAATTTTAATGCCCGTCAAAATGGGAATGGTTGTTCTTGAAGAAACTGCTCTCATGACATGGTTGACACTGTCCGCGAGCTGATTCCGCCGAATGGTAAATTGCATTTTTGTTCTCCCTCATTTCAGCATATACATCATTATTTTTTATTTTAAAAACCGTAGTAATAGTAATAGGTGCTGTGGATATGTGGATAAATATGTGAATGACTGAAAAACACGCTTTATTCACATGTGTACAAAGTGTGCATGGGCCTGTTTCAGTTATTCACATGATCCTCAATGCATGCTTTTAAGAGAATCCTTGAGATTTTCAATAATAGATTGCAAATGGCTATCTGCTTCCAGAAGTTTTGAAATTTTGTCGCAGGCGTGAATGACCGTAGTATGGTCGCGGCCGCCAAATTCTTCGCCAATTTTCGGAAGTGAGAGATCGGTCAGTTCCCTTGCCAGGTACATGGCAATCTGTCTTGGGAAAGCAATTGATTTTGTCCGTTTTTTTGCCTTAAAATCCTCGAGTTTTACATTAAATTCGGCTCCGACCGCTTTCTGGATATCGAAAACTGTAATGACTTTTGGTTTTGAGCTGGGAATAATATCCTTTAATGCTTCGGCTGTCAAATCCGCATTGATGTCCTTATTAATGAGGGAAGAATAGGCGACAACGCGTATAAGAGCCCCCTCAAGTTCCCGAATGTTCGTATCAATTTGGTTGGCTATGTATAGCATCGCTTCATTCGGTATGTCCAAGCCGTCCGCTTTCGCTTTTTTTCTTAAAATGGCGATTCTCGTTTCCAGGTCGGGCGGAGTAATATCCGTGATCAATCCCCATTCAAACCGGGATCTCAGGCGGTCTTCCAATGTAGGAATTTCTTTGGGCGGCCGATCGCTCGAAATGACGATTTGCTTTCTTTCTTCGTGCAATGTATTAAAAGTATGAAAAAATTCTTCCTGGGTTTGTTCTTTTCCGGCCAAAAATTGAATATCGTCTATTAATAGCACATCTACACTTCGATATTTATTTCTAAAATCATCAGCTTTATTGTCACGGATCGAATTAATAAATTCGTTTGTAAATTTTTCGGAGGACAAGTAGACAACCTTTGCCGTTGGGTTGTGTTCCAATACATAGTGGCCGATTGCGTGAAGCAAATGTGTTTTTCCAAGACCAACCCCTCCATAAATAAAAAGCGGGTTATAAGCTTTAGCCGGAGCCTCGGCAACAGCAAGCGATGCAGCATGGGCAAAACGGTTTCCGGCACCAATAACGAATGTATCGAACGTATATTTGAAATTCAGCATATTTTGATAGCTTTCACTTCTATGGATTTCTTGAACCGGATGTGGCTTAGCCGGCGTTTTGCTTGTTGCTTCCTCTTCTTTTTCAGGGGGAATGATAAATTTTACCTCCAGGTTTTCTCCGACAATTTCATATAAAAGTCCGGAAATCAAATCCGTATAGCGGCCTTCCAGCCAATCCCTGGCAAATTCATTGGGAGCTGCAACAACCAAAGTGTCACCCTGCAAATTGTAGGCTTCGGTATATTTAAGCCATGTATCAAAACTGGGCTTGCTAATCTTATGTTCAATATTCTTCAGGACCTGGTCCCAAAGATCGGCCAAGTTTTCCAAAACTTACCCCCCTTTATTTTAGTAGATCCCGGCTTATTTTTTCATTCTCAAGGAAGAGAAATTGTGGAAAAGTATAATAATAGTAGAAAACAGGCATTTCGACAATATCCACTTTATGTGGACAAAGATATTCAGCGGAGGTTTATAACAATCCACATTCTATCCACAATCTGTGGATAAGAGTGAGGATGAGGATGGATCATCCACGCATAAAAACAATATTATCATAACAAATAATGTATGGTCCTGCAATGAATGCCAAACATTATCCACAATGCTAAATTACGGCAAAAAAAATTATTCACACCCCTTTGGTTTGTGAAAAACTTGTCGATAAATGTTGTGAGTAAGAAAAATAGTGCTCACAAATAATCAACAGGATGATCTGGAACCTAAATAGCGAAGGCCTGGAGGAAAAAATAAAAAGGGAAGGTTGACAATCTTTCAATGCCATCTTTATAATTAGTAAGACTGTCTTAAACGGGAATTTTTCCAACCCTCGAGGAGGTGTTATCATAATGAAAAGAACATATCAGCCAAATAGACGTAAAAGAAGCAAAGTTCATGGCTTTCGTGCCCGCATGAGCACAAAAACAGGCCGCAGAGTACTGGCTGCCCGCCGTCGTAAAGGAAGAAAAGTTTTATCTGCGTAGACCACTGAAACGTCTCAGTGGTCTTTTTTCTAATAAACGGGAGAACGGTACTCGATTTTTGAGGTGGATGAATGAAGAAAACATTCAGAATTAAAAAAAATACGGAGTTTCAGGCAGTTTTTCAAAAAGGGAGATCTGTTGCCAATCGGCAATTTGTGATATATATGCTGGAAAAGGAAGATCAAACCCATTTTCGGATCGGATTATCCGTGAGCAAAAAAATCGGAAATGCGGTGACGAGAAACCGGATCAAACGGTATATCCGGCAATTTTTCCAAGAAAATCAAGAGCGGGTGAGCCCGCATAAAGACTATGTGATCATCGCCAGGAAACCGGCGGCCGAGATGGATTACCACTGTATCAAAAAAAGCTTGGAACATGTACTCCGGGTGGGAAAAAGCATACGAAAGGAATCAGATGAAAATAAATGAACAGAAGCGGAGAAAAGTGTTAAAATAACGGATAGAGCATGTTTCGCATCGTGCGTTATTTTGATACACAGGGAGGAAATGAAGTTTTGAAGAAAAAAATAATTTTATTGTCAGCATTGCTGTTTCTCATGATGATCGCAGCAGGCTGCTCTACGATTGAAAACCCTGTGCCGATTACACCAGAGAGCACTGGTTTTTGGAGCAAGTATATTGTTTACCCTTTATCATGGCTGATAACGACGACAGCCGAAATGTTGGGCGGAAGCTACGGTTTGGGAATCGTGATTGTAACGATTATCATTCGGCTGGCTATTTTGCCGCTGATGATTAAACAAACCAAAAACTCAAAAGCCATGCAGGTACTTCAGCCGGAAATGCAAAAATTAAGGGAAAAATACAGCTCAAAAGATGCAAAAACCCAGCAGCAGCTTCAGCAGGAAATGATGCAGCTGTTTCAAAAACACGGCGTGAATCCGCTGGCTGGCTGTTTTCCGCTGCTGATTCAAATGCCGATTTTAATTGGATTTTATCAAGCGATCATCCGTACAGAAGAAATTGCTAACCACACGTTTCTATGGTTGTACCTTGGAAAGCCGGATCCGTTGTTTCTATTGCCGATCATTGCGGGATTGACAACTTTCTTGCAGCAGAAAATGATAATGGCCGGAATGGAAGGCCAAAACCCGCAAATGCAAATGATGCTATACATCATGCCGGTCATGATTTTGATCTTTGCAATCAATTTCCCGGCGGCACTTTCCTTATACTGGGTAGTCGGAAATATCTTTATGATCGTCCAAACGTATTTTATAAAACCGCCGGCCGTTCAAAAAGCGACGGCCAATGAGGGAAAGGTGAGGGGAGCTAAAAAGTGAAACAAGTCACTGCCAGCGGGAAAACCGTGGAAGAAGCAGTACAATCAGCTTTGGCTCAACTAAATGCAACAAAAGACCAGGTCGAAATCCAAATTGTTGATGAAGGTAAAAAGGGTCTGTTCGGATTATTCGGGTCCCGCCCGGCTGTCATTGAAGCGACGCTGAAACCGGATGCGATTGAATCAGTCGTGGGATTTTTGCAAAATGTTCTTCTCAATATGGGCATCGAAGCAAACATTGACACGGTTCAAGAGGATGAGCGTCATGTATTGGTCAACATTACCGGAGAAAAAATGGGACTTTTAATCGGAAAAAGAGGACAAACGATCAATTCTTTGCAATATTTGGCCCAACTCGTCGCCAATCGCCACTCAGGTCATTATATAAGGGTCATTTTAAATCCGGAAAATTACCGGGAGCGGCGAAAAGAAACGCTGGTTCGCCTGGCAGAGCGACTTGCCCAAAAGGCCGTTCATGCAGGAGAACCGGTAAAGCTGGAACCGATGCCGAATTACGAAAGAAAAATTATACATACCGTGCTGGCAGATCACCATGGGGTGCAAACCGTGTCAAAAGGCGAAGAGCCCAACCGATACGTTGTCATTCAGCCAAACACTTCTCAAAATTGAGAGGTGTTTTTTTTTGTGGGAAAACCCCGGGCTATGGGAATCACTTTTGATTTTTTTGTTGATACTGGCTTGCTGCATTGTTATTCACATGTGGATAAGATAAAATAAAAAAATGGGGCTTATTCCATCTGTGGAGAACTGCCAATAAAAAAATATGCACATGTGTATTTATATATTCATTTTTAAAAAGAAGAGAGGTGAAAAAGATGGATTTCGATACAATTGCCGCGATATCGACTCCGCTTGGCGAAGGCGGGATAGCGATTGTCAGAATCAGCGGTGATGAAGCAATTCAAATTGCCGATCAAATATTCCAAGGAGCAGGGGGGAAACAGTTAAAAGATACAAAAACCCATACGATTCATTACGGGCTGCTTGTCAATCCAAAAACGAAGACGAAAGTGGAGGAAGTCATGGTTACCGTGATGAAGGCTCCTCGCACTTATACCCGTGAAGATGTAGTGGAAATCAATTGCCACGGAGGTCTTGTTTCGGTCAACCGTGTTCTTCAGCTCGTATTAAACAACGGTGCGCGGCTTGCCGAACCGGGGGAATTTACGAAACGGGCATTTTTGAACGGGCGCATCGACCTGTCGCAAGCGGAAGCTGTCATCGATTTGATTCGGGCCAAGACGGACAAAGCGATGAATGTTGCTTTGGAGCAAATGGGCGGGCGTCTGTCAAAGCTGATCGCAAAGCTGCGCCAGGACATATTGGAAACCCTTGCCCATGTTGAGGTAAACATCGATTATCCGGAATATGATGATGTAGAAGAAATGACACATCGCCTCTTAATGGAAAAAGCCGTCTACATCCGTGATGAAATAAAAAAATTACTAATTACGGCCGAACAAGGTAAAATATTACGTGAAGGTTTGGCGACAGCCATCATTGGGAGGCCAAACGTCGGGAAATCATCCCTCTTGAACAGCCTTGTTCAGGAAAACAAGGCGATTGTGACGGATATACCCGGAACAACGAGGGATGTTATCGAAGAATATGTAAATGTAAGGGGAGTTCCTTTGCGTTTAATCGATACGGCAGGGATCAGGGAAACGAAAGATATTGTCGAGCAGATCGGTGTGGAGCGGTCCCGCAAAGTGTTGAAAGAAGCGGATTTGATTTTACTCGTATTAAATTCCGCCGAGGAATTTACTTGCGAAGATGAGCAGCTTTTTAAAGCTGTCGAAGGAATGGAAGTCATTGTTATCGTCAATAAAACGGACTTGCCGAAAAAAATAGATATGGACAAAGTGCGGGAAATGGCCCAATCTCATATCATCGTGACGACTTCCTTATTGGAGGAAGAAGGGATCGACGATTTGGAACAGGCGATTGCCGAACTGTTTTTCCGCGGTGAACTGGAAACGGGTGATGTGACGTATGTATCGAACAGCCGCCATATCGCGTTATTAAATCAGGCACTTCAAGCGATTGAAGACGTCATTGAAGGCGTTGAAATGGGGACCCCGATCGATATCGTCCAGATCGACATGACCCGAACGTGGGAATTGCTTGGGGAAATTATTGGCGATACGGTTCAGGAAAGCTTGATTGACCAATTATTCAGCCAATTTTGTCTCGGAAAATAAACACATAAAAATATTCGAAAAAGGGAGGTTGCAAATGACATGAAGCAATTTGAGGCAGGCCGATATGACGTCATTGTCGTCGGAGCGGGCCATGCCGGATGTGAAGCAGGGCTGGCGGCCGCCAGAATGGGCGCCCAGGTGCTGATGATTACGATCAATCTGGACATGGTGGCCTTTATGCCGTGCAATCCGTCCATTGGCGGTCCGGCAAAAGGGGTCGTTGTTCGGGAAATTGATGCCCTTGGCGGAGAAATGGGAAAAAATATTGATAAAACAGCCATCCAAATGAGAATGCTTAATACCGGAAAGGGTCCGGCAGTTCAGGCACTGCGTGCCCAGGCAGATAAATTCCAATACCAGCATGAAATGAAAAATACGCTGGAAAATGAACCGAATATCACCCTTCATCAGGGGATGGTTGAAAAATTAATGGTAGAAGACGGAGTATGTAAAGGTGTTGTCACGATGACGGGTGCCATGTATCGGGCAAAAGCAGTCATCATTACTACCGGCACTTTTTTGCGCGGGGAAATCATTCTCGGCGAGCTCAAATACTCAAGTGGACCGAACAATCAGCAGCCTTCCATTACATTGTCCGAACATCTGCAAGAGCTTGGCTTTGAATTGGTACGGTTCAAAACAGGAACCCCGCCGCGGGTCAACAGCCAAACGATTGATTACAGCAAAGCGGAAATTCAGCCGGGAGATGAAGAACCAAGGGCATTCAGTTATGAAACGACAAAAAAAATCACGGATCAACTGCCTTGCTGGCTGACGTATACGAACGAGCACACACACCGCCTGATTGATGACAATTTGCATCGCTCCCCGATGTTTTCCGGCATGATTAAAGGGACGGGGGCGCGCTATTGCCCATCGATTGAAGATAAGGTTGTCCGCTTTAATGACAAGCCGCGCCACCAGATTTTCCTCGAACCGGAAGGGCGCCATACGAACGAAGTGTATGTCCAGGGACTTTCCACAAGCTTACCCGAAGAAGTCCAGCATGAATTGATCAAAACCGTTCCTGCATTGGAAAACGCGCGAATGATGCGCCCGGGATATGCCATTGAATATGATGCGATCATTCCGACCCAGTTGTGGCCGACATTGGAAACGAAAAAAATTAAAAATTTGTATACGGCTGGCCAAATCAACGGTACATCCGGTTATGAAGAAGCGGCTGCCCAAGGGCTTATGGCGGGCATCAATGCTGCATGCAACATCTTGGGCAAAGATGAAGTGATTTTAAGCCGCTCTGATGCCTATATCGGCGTATTGATTGATGACCTTGTGACAAAAGGGACAAATGAACCATACCGGCTTTTAACATCACGCGCCGAATACCGGCTGTTATTGCGCCAAGACAACGCCGACCTTCGTCTGACCGATCTCGGATACAAACTGGGGCTGATTCCGGAAGAAAGGTACGAGCGGTTTAAACAGAAAAAAGCCGATATTAAAGAAGAAATAAAAAGACTGCAAAAAATCATTTTAAAACCAAATGAAAAGACGCAAACCATTATCAGGGAAGCGGGCGGAAGTGAATTGAAAGACGGCATACGCGCTTCCGATTTATTAAAACGGCCCGAAATGAAGTATTCCCATATCCGCCAGTTGGCTCCAGGCGAAAAAGATCTTTCACAAGACGTGATCGAACAGGTGGAAATTCAGATCAAATACGAAGGCTATATTGAAAAATCTTTGCAGCAGGTTGAAAAGCTGAAAAAGCTGGAAAACAAAAAAATTCCCGAAGACATCGATTATGATGCCATCCAGGGCATTGCGACCGAAGCCCGCCAAAAGCTGAACAAAGTCCGGCCGCTTTCCATTGCCCAGGCTTCCCGGATTTCCGGTGTCAATCCAGCAGACATTTCCATTTTATTAGTCTATATTGAGCACGGAAAAATAGCCCGTGTTTCAGGAGATGGCGCATAAGAAAGGGTTTATCGATGAATATAGATCAATTTACAAATGAATTAAAGAAAATGGGAATTGAATTAAACGGGCGCCAGCTCAATCAATTCAAACGGTACTACGAACTTTTGGTGGAATGGAACGAAAAAATGAATTTAACGGCGATCACCGGTCATGAAGAAGTGTACCTAAAACATTTTTATGATTCGGTGAGCGCTGCATTTTTTGTGAATTTCAACGGCTCCAGGTCGCTCTGTGATGTCGGGGCGGGGGCCGGTTTTCCAAGTATTCCGCTGAAAATATGTTTTCCTGAACTGGATATAACCATAGTTGATTCCTTAAAAAAGCGGATCACTTTTTTAAATGAGCTTTCCAAAGAGCTGCAGCTTGAAAATACATTTTTTTATCATGATCGTGCGGAAACATTTGCCCGCCATAAAGAGTTTCGTGAACAATTTGATATCGTGACGGCAAGGGCAGTGGCAAAAATGTCCGTTTTAACGGAGTTGTGCCTGCCGCTTGTAAAGCAAGAAGGCTTATTTGTAGCAATGAAGGGGGCAAACGCCGGTGAGGAATTAAAGGCGGCCGAAAAAGCGATCAAGCTGCTAGGCGGAAAAATACAAGCTGTCCATTCCTTTGCATTGCCAATTGAAGAAAGTGAAAGATACATGATTATCGTAAAAAAAGTGAAAAAAACTCCAATTAAATATCCGCGCAAGCCTGGTACGCCAAATAAAATGCCGTTGGAATAAATATCTTGCCGGCAGGGGAGCAGCCGTTCGGCAGGATTTTGGTCATGGGGATAGAATGTAGTTAAAAAGGGAGTTATTATTTCAAGGTGGTGTAGAAGGATGAAACATCCTTTCTCGCGTTTTTTTGGATTGGGCGATAAGGAACTGCCGACAGAAAGAGAGGCGGCGGAAGAAACGGATGAGGTAAAGCACATAGCAGTGTCCGCCATCATTCCGAATCGTTTTCAACCAAGAACCATATTTGATGAAACAAAAATAGAAGAGTTGGCCCGAACCATCCATACGCATGGGATCATTCAGCCAATCGTTGTCAGGGAAGCCGAAAACAGCCAATATGAAATTATTGCCGGAGAACGAAGATTCAGGGCGGTCCAGATGCTTGGCTGGGAAAAGATCCCCGCTATCATTAAAAATTTGAATGACACGGAAACAGCATCCATTGCATTAATTGAGAATTTGCAACGGGAAGAGCTGACTCCGATAGAAGAAGCCATTGCATATGGAAAACTGCTGGAGCTCCATAATTTGACGCAGGAAGCATTGGCCCAAAGGCTGGGAAAAGGGCAGTCAACCGTTGCCAATAAACTCCGTTTACTCAAACTTCCGGAAGAAGTTCAAGAGGCTTTATTGAAAAAACACATTACGGAGCGGCACGCCCGTGCATTAATACCAATTAAGGACCCCAAAAAACAAGTGGAATTGATGAATCTGATCGTTGAAAGGAACTTAAATGTAAAGCAAACGGAAGAACAAGTCGTCAAAATGCTTTCCACTGACAAACAGCCCAAAAAAACGCCCAGAAAAAGGGCAATCAGCAAAGATATGCGAATTGCCGTCAATACGATCCGCCAATCACTTTCCATGGTGGCGGACAGCGGAATCAAACTGGATTCAATGGAAGAAGAATTTGAAGAATACTATCAAATTACGATCAAGATTCCAAAAAAGAAAGAATCATAGGCATATACGAGCATGAGAAGCTTGAATAAAACAAGTTTCTCATTTTTTTTAACGAGTAAAGAAAGCAAAACTTGGTAAGAATTGCTCTTTTAAAGAAGTTTTTCTGTGTCTAGCTGCAACGCCTAGCCCCTCAGGTTCATAAGCCAATTCCTTGTGGTGGCTGAAGTACAGCTACCTCGGGAACCGTCTTATGCTTGTCGGGGCTGATCAAGGCGTTTTCGCATTCGGTCCAGTCTGTACGGCGATGGACAAGGCGCTTGCGCTTTTCTTCCAAGCAAACGGGAAATGGAAAATAAATTTTTATTTAGGCGTAATCCTCATCGAATATTTGTTAAAATAGATTAGGTGAGGTAATTTACAGGAGGAAGTTAAGGTAGGTGACATTGTTGGGAAAGATCATTTCCATAGCCAACCAAAAAGGAGGCGTCGGAAAAACGACCACCTCTGTCAATTTAGGGGCTTGTTTGGCCTTTATTGGTAAAAAAGTATTAATTGTTGATATTGATCCCCAGGGAAATGCGACAAGCGGTGCGGGTATTGATAAAGGTGATGTCAACGAATGCATTTATGACGTACTTGTGGATGATTTGGCGATGGACAAGGTAATTAAAGATACAGCGGTTGAAAACTTATATGTCGTTCCGGCCACGATTCAGTTGGCAGGAGCAGAGATTGAACTCGTTCCGACCATTTCCAGGGAAGTTCGTTTAAAACGGGCGATGGACCGAATCAAGGATGACTTTGACTACATATTGATCGATTGTCCTCCTTCCCTCGGTTTGCTGACAATCAATGCATTGACGGCATCCAACTCAGTCTTGATCCCTGTCCAGTGCGAATATTATGCCCTTGAAGGATTAAGCCAACTGTTGAATACCGTCCGGCTTGTACAAAAACATTTAAACAACCATTTGATGATTGAGGGCGTCCTCCTTACAATGCTTGATGCAAGGACAAACTTGGGTATTCAAGTCATTCAAGAAGTAAAAAAATATTTTCAAAATAAGGTATATCAAACGATTATTCCGCGGAACATCCGGCTGAGCGAAGCTCCCAGCCATGGGGAACCGATTATTATTTATGATCCTAAATCCAAGGGAGCAGAAGTTTATTTAGATCTCGCAAAGGAAGTGGCTGAAGTTGGCTAAAGGTCTTGGAAAAGGCATTAATGCTTTGTTTGCGAATATGGAAGTGGGAACCGAGGAAACTGTTCGGGAAATAAGCATCAGTGAAATTAAACCGAATCCATACCAGCCGCGAAAGCTGTTTTCGCCTGAAGCGATTGACGAGTTAAAAGAATCGATCAAGCAACACGGTATTTTACAGCCAGTTATACTGCGCAAAAGCGGCAAGGGATATGAAATTGTAGCTGGTGAACGACGTTTTCGCGCTGCAAAGGCAGCCCGGATGACAACCATTCCTGCGGTGATCAGGGAATTTAACGATGAACAGATGATGGAACTGGCCGTGTTGGAAAATTTGCAACGGGAAGATTTAACACCCATTGAAGAGGCAAGAGCCTATCAAATGTTAATGACCAATTTGAATGTAACGCAGGAAGAATTGGCAAAACGGCTCGGAAAAAGCCGCCCGCATATTGCAAACCATGTCCGGCTGCTTGCCCTGCCTTCCAAAGTGCAAGATTATATTACGGAAGGCAAGCTTTCGATGGGACATGGACGGACCCTACTTGGTTTAAAACGGAAAGAGCAAATGAAGCCGATTGCGGAAAAAACAATCAAAGAAGGGCTGAACGTCCGCCAACTTGAAAAACTGATCCAGGATATAAACGAAAATGTTCCACGTGAAACAAAAAAAACGACGCCTAAAAAAGACGTGTTTATAAGAGAACAGGAAAATCGTTTGCGTCAAAAGTTTGGTACAACAGTGACCATTAAACAATCCAAAAACAAAGGGAAAATTGAGATAGAGTTTTTATCTCCGGAAGATTTGGAACGTATCTTGGAAATAATCGATTTACAAGAATAATATTAATGAGACATGGGAAAAGTCAGGTGAGTTCATGGTTTTGCTGGGGACGCTTGTAAATGGTATTTGCATCATCATCGGTACATTGCTCGGAAGAATTTTGCGGTTCATCCCTGAAAAAATGAAAGAAACGGTGATGTACGGTATCGGCCTGTCCGTCATGGTATTGGGACTGCAAATGGGTTTTAAAAGCGAAAATTTTTTGATCGTGATTATGAGCATCGTGTTTGGCGCTGTACTCGGTGAATGGTGGTCGCTGCATGATCGATTAAATGCCTTGGGGCGCTGGCTGGAAAAACGTTTGGGCTCGAAAGAAGAAGGAACGGTCGCCCAAGGTTTTGTAACGGCGACCCTTATTTTTGTGATCGGTGCGATGGCGATTATCGGGGCCCTTGACAGCGGAATACGAAACGACCATAACGTCCTTTATACGAAAGCGATAATCGACGGTTTTACAGCCCTTATTTTGTCCACGACTCTTGGCATTGGGGTCATTTTTTCCGCTATTCCGGTTGTCGTGTACCAGGGAATGATCGCTTTATTCGCCACTCAAATCAATCGAATCATTCCGCAAATATTAATGGATCATTTTATTTTGGAAATGACGGCAGCAGGCGGCATCATGATTTTTGCCATCGGCCTTAATTTGGTCGGCATTACAAAAATACGGGTTGCAAATTTGCTGCCGAGCATTCTTGTCGTGGCCATCATCGTGACCGTATTGTATGTTTTCAATATAAAAATTTAATCAGCAGGAATTGCTCCTGCTTGGTTGCCACGGTTAACTACTGTGGCTTTTTTATTTGAAGTGGACCCAGCGTTACTTTGCCGATCTTTTATTGTCCATATTAAAACCGATGCGTTGAAACATGCTTCGCTGGAAGCAAATGCGGTCAGCCTCCAAAATACCGGCAGAAATTTGCTTGGCCATTTTCATGACGAGGCTTAAACGGGTGTTTTGCAGGACGACAAATTCCATATGTCCGGCAATATTGACGATCCCTGTAATGGATGCGTGCCCAACTTCGGGCAGTTTTTTATGAACGCCGGCTCCCGGCTTGACAGGTCCTGCGTTTACTTTAATGTCACCGATGCTTGTCATTCTTCCCAGACAGGCATCAATTCCGATAATAAAAGGATAGCTGTAGTTTGCTTCTATATCATTTAATATGTTTTCAAGATTCATGGCATGTACAGGTTCATCCAGTGTCCCGAAAACATGAAACAAATTTAACCCCTTTTCCTGTAAGAGCGAACCGGTCAACGGACCCAGTGCATCCCCGGTGGAACGGTCCGTACCAATGCAGACAACAACAATTGGCCGATCTACAGATTGGGGGAACAGGCCAACAATCGTGTCACTGATTTTATGAATGGCCATTTGGTCTTCAAAATGTACAATCAGTTCGTTTCCCATGAATATCCCCCTTTCCTGTTCGTTCAGCCAACTGAAATAATCCGTGTGATAAACAGTATACGAAGAAACTGCCTTTTCTATACATAGACAAATTCGGCTTCCTTCATGTGTGGAAATGGGGAAAGGTTATTGATAAAATAGGTACCAAATCCAAGGCAAGTCAGGTGAGGATATTGGAAGAACAACTTGATAAATTCGAAAACAACACGAACAAGTTTATTGAAAAGTTTACCGATCCGGATTTATGGATCCATTTCGGGTTGGTAGCATTAAAAATTATCATGATTTTGCTGCTGTCCTTTATTGTTATAAAGGTGGGGAGGGCGGCGATCCGAAATATATTTAAAAGAAGAACAAGAGTGCCTCTGCAGTTTTCGGAACGCAGGGAAGCAACGCTTGTGAAGCTGCTGCAAAATATACTAACCTATACGGTCTATTTTGTGGCGATTGTCATGATTTTATCTTCATTGACGATTGATGTGACGGGCCTTTTGGCAGGTGCCGGGATATTGGGGCTTGCTGTCGGGTTTGGCGCCCAGAATCTTGTGAAGGATGTTATTGGCGGTTTTTTCATCATCTTTGAAGACCAGTTTTCCGTAGGAGACTACGTAAAAATTGGACAATTTGAAGGGACTGTTGATGAAATTGGGCTTCGGACTACGAAAATACTGAATTGGACAGGCGAACTATACATTATTCCAAATGGCAATATTACGGAAGTAACAAACTTTTCCCTGCACAACAGTGTCGCCGTTGTCGATATCTATCTTAGCTATGAAGCAGATTTAAAGAAAGTGGAAACTCTGATTGAAAATGTATTGGAAAAGCTGCCGGAAAAATACGAGGAGATCGTAAGCCCGCCGAGCATTCTCGGCATTCAACAGTTGGGTGCTTCGGAGGTCATTTTAAGAGTGACTGCCGAAACGCTTCCATTACAAAACTGGTACATTGCCCGCGAGATCAGAAAGGCAATCAAACTGGAACTTGATGCCCATCAAGTTGATGCTCCGTATCAACGGATTGTCATGTTTTCAGGTAAAGAGCATCAAGACCAAAACCATTTCGGTGAAAGACAAGGGGGATAAAAATGGAGCAAAAAGAATTTAATCTTCATGACGTTGTCGAAATGAAAAAACCGCATCCATGCGGAACAAACCGCTGGCGCATTATTCGTATGGGAATGGATATCAGAATGAAATGCGAAGGCTGCGGACATAGCGTCTTGCTGCCCCGCAGGGAGTTTACGCGAAAATTGAAAAAGATTTTGGAAAAGCATGAGGGGTGACCTTATGCTTTTTTTCATTTTTTTATAGGGTTGTCTTTTACATGTTGACTCTCTATAATTATGAATGGATTGGGAGAGATTTCCCATAAGTAGAGGAGTGACCGATATATGGCTCTAACAGCAGGGATTGTTGGTTTGCCAAACGTGGGCAAATCAACTTTATTTAATGCGATAACAAAAGCGGGAGCAGAAGCTGCCAACTATCCGTTTTGTACGATTGACCCCAATGTGGGGATTGTTGAAGTCCCGGATCACCGGCTGCAAAAGTTGACGGAGCTCGTGAAACCGAAAAAAACGGTGCCGACTGCTTTTGAATTTACGGATATTGCAGGGATTGTCAAAGGTGCCAGCAAAGGTGAAGGGCTCGGAAATAAATTTCTTTCCCATATTCGGCAGGTGGATGCCATTTGTCATGTCGTCCGCTGTTTTGCCGATGGAGAAATTACCCATGTTTCCGGGAAAGTGGATCCCATAGATGACATCGAAACGATCAATTTGGAATTAATATTGGCTGACCTGGAGTCGGTTGATAAACGGATTGGCCGTGTTGAAAAAATGGCCAAACAAAAAGACAAGGAAGCGATGGCGGAATTTGAAGTGCTCAGTAAATTAAAAGAAGCCTTTGAGGCGGATAAACCGGCCAGAGCCCTCGATTTTACGGAAGAACAGGCAAAAATTGTGAAGCATTTGCATTTATTGACGAGCAAACCGGTATTATATGTGGCGAACGTCGGGGAAGAGGATGTTGCCAAACCTTCGGAGAATGAATATGTTCGAAAAGTCATGAACTATGCAGAGAATGAAAATGCCGAAGTGATTGTCATCAGCGCCAAAATTGAAGAAGAAATAGCGGTTCTTGACGATGAAGAAAAGGCAATGTTTCTTGAAGAACTCGGGATTGAAGAATCCGGGCTTGACCAGTTAATCCGTGCTGCATATAGTTTGCTTGGTTTGGCAACATATTTCACTGCCGGGGAAAAAGAAGTCCGCGCCTGGACATTTAAAAAAGGGATGAAAGCCCCGCAATGTGCCGGTATCATTCATACAGACTTTGAAAAAGGTTTTATCCGTGCGGAAACAGTCTCATACGAAGACCTGCTTGCTGCCGGTTCCATGGCAGCTGCCAGGGAAGCTGGAAAAGTCCGCTTGGAAGGAAAAGAATATATCGTTCAAGATGGAGATGTGATTCATTTCCGTTTTAACGTTTAATTGTATCCAGCTTTCCTGAAGTGGGGAACGGAAATACTGTCAAGCCTTCAGGTCACGGATTTGGCTGGTCCCAGTACAATTCAAATCCGGACGATGAGGCATAATTGGTAATGGAAGCCTGCAATTATAGTATTGCAGGCTTTTTTCTGTGTGCCCCGCAGTTACACAATCTAAGTGGTTAAAATCCACTCAGTAACTTTACCCTTTAAAGTGCTGTAG
>NZ_JBFEGN010000062.1:0-23852 GCF_047228825.1 Siminovitchia jepli | reverse complement strand
TGCGTTAAGCTAACCGTTACTTCTGCCTTCACGGCTCGGGACTTCCACCCTATAGACTGCGCCCATGCTGGGCGCACTAAAAATAATAGCCGCTTTACAAGTGGCCGGCTATCGATTAAGATTAAACCGTACGGTCGGTTTTTTGACTGGCTGTTTTTGAATGACCAGAGGAGGATGATCATGTCTACAGATAAAGCGAAGAAAAAACGCGATCTCATCCTCGACAAAGCAAAAGAGCTGTTTATCCAGCGCGGATATGCCGCTACCTCTATGGACGAATTGGTTCGTTATATCGGGGTCAGCAAGGGAAGCATATACTACCATTTCAAGAGTAAGGAGGAGCTGTTTATTCAGCTTCTTATCCGGCAAAACCGGGAATGGATAAGCGCCTGGGTCAAGAAATCCGGCGATTTTCCCAGCTTTGAGGAGAAGGTCTACGGTATCGCGGATCATATGGTAGATGATTTTCAGAACCCGCTTATTAAAGTGGGGGAAGAGTTTTACATCAGCAGTCCCGAGAACAAGCCGTTGCTGGACCAAATGTTAGAAATCATACGTGAGCCGAGGAAGCTCTACCGGGACATTTTTGCCGAGGGAGTGAAAGAAGGGCTGCTGCCTGAGGAGGAGCTGGATGAAATAGCGATTGTTTTTGCCTCGATGCTGGACGGCCTCTCCACCACGTATTATGAACGCTCGAGTGATGAGCTGCGCGTCTTGTATCGAAGGGCTGTGAAGTATTTCCTGCATGGTGTTCTTCGCAACCATCAAGACCATTAATTCAGATCCTTGGTTGAGCTGGCTTGATTATTACTCGTCAAACGGTGCCTTGCCTAAAACGTGAGGGATGCCGTTTGCCCTGACATTTAATAAACCGACTAGTCGGTTTTTATCCTGAAAAGAAATGGGGTAATCGTATGAAACATTTGTTTTCCAACCGTTCTTTTGTACTTCTCATGCTGTCTGACCTGCTGCAGAATCTCGGGATTTGGATTCGAAACATGGCCTTGTTGTTTTTTGTGATGGAAAAAAGCGGCGGAAACCCGGTGGCCGTATCCTTGCTGACGATGATTGAATATGCGCCGATTTTTCTGTTTTCGATCGTTGGCGGCGTGCTGGCCGATCGTTGGCGTCCCAAGCGGACGATGCTGTGGGGGGACATATTAAGCTTTTTTTCCATATTGCTGATTCTGTTTGTCGTTCTGGCAGGTAATTAGCAGGCGGTTTTTATGGTGACGCTTGTTTCAGCCGTCGTTTCCCAATTTTCACAGCCGTCTTCCATGAAAATCATTAAACGCTGTCTGCCTGATGAGCAAGTTCCCGCTGCGACGGCATTGTCCCAGACCATCATGTCGCTATTTGTGATTGCAGGGCCGATTGCGGGCACAGCTATTTTTCAAACCGTTGGCCTTGAAGCCTCGCTCATCAGCCTGCTCGCGATATTTGGCGGTTCCGCTTTATTCATCGCTTTTATTCCTTCTTCGGTTGATGTTACCGACTCTGCCGTCGAATCGTCAGGCTCTTTCATGAAAGAGCTGCGTGAAGGAATGAAGTATGTCGGAAGCAATCAAATGCTGAAAATCATGATATTAGTCTATGTCATTCTGGCGCTGGGATCAGGTCTGATTCAGCCGCTTGATATATTTGTCATTACCGAACGGCTGCATCTGAATATGACCGACGTGCAGTGGTTCACGGCCCTGGAGGGTTTTGGCATGCTTGCGGGAGGTGTTGCAGCCGCTGTGATTACCGGAAAGCTGAGGGGCTCAACGCTGATGTTCATCGGGTTGGCCTTCCTGGGAGTGTCTACCTTTGTGGAGGTGCTTTCCGTTTGGCCTGTAGTGACAGGAACAATGCGGTTCCTGACCGGTTTCCTTCTGGCTTTGGCCCAGACGGCTTTGATGGCTGTGATGATCCGTCAGGTCGACGAGAAATTCGTCGGCAGGCTGAACGGTTTGATAACCCCGATATTTACCGCGATGCTGCTGATCGGGTCGGGAAGCACGGGGGTGTTCATGGCATCGACGTCGATCTTTGCTGTATACTTCACAGCCGGAGCCCTTTTTCTCCTATCATCGTATATCAGTCTAAAGCTTCCTTTCTCGACAGAGCCAGGAAGCAACTCGAACGTGATATAAGTTTACGTTACAAAAAAAGTGGGAAAAATGTCTGACTGCATGCCAATTGCTTCAAATTCCGGCATCCCGATATAGGCTTTTTCCCTCTTTATTCGGGAAGCCTTTCTTTGTATCAGATGGTCAAAACCTGCAAGCAATCTATCAAAAAATGACCACAATTCAAAGAATTGTGGCAGGCTTGCCTATTAAGACTTTCAACCGTCGTTTGAGCTGCAGTCATGCAATTAATTTGGAAAATACATCATTAACTTTTTTTGGCCCTCATGATCGTTTCTCTTGGACTTTGGCCGTACATCCTCTTGTACAATTGGGAAAAGCGTCCAACGTTGTAAAATCCCCAGCGCATGGCGATATCTGTCACATTTTCACCTGTGTAAACAGCATTTTCAAGCTGCTCGCGGGCACGCTGCATGCGGATATTCCGGACATATTCCATTGGGCTTAGGCCCACATGCTGCTTAAAACCGATTTGCAGTGAGCGTGCACTTACTCCTGCGTACGTCGTCAGCTCCGCCAATTCCGGCAGTTCATGAACGTTTTCTTCAATATAGTCTTTTACTTTTTCAACGAGCATTTTGCTGGGACTTTCGTTTTGTTGGTGGATGCCATAAATTTTTTCGGTATAAGAACTTTTGGCAGCCAACAGAAAGTTTGTCATGACGAGTGATTCAAGATGACGCCGCGCTACAGGCGATAATATTAACGTACTTTGTTCCTCCCATTCTGCCTGGAGAAGGATACAGGCCCGGAGCAAACTTCTTCCTGCCGTATTTTGCAAATCAAATGTCAGATCAAAATCTATCGGTCCATGGACCCTTTCATTGATTAGAGCGGATAAATGGTTTTCCAGTTTCTCCCGCGGAAATTTCAAGGCATATTGCTTTGCATCTTTTGACCAGAGTACACTGGCTTTCTGGTCCGGCAGCAGTACGGCTCCGCTTTTCATGCCTTCGGTAAATGCCGTTTTGCCGTTACGGCTGATGCAGCTATTACCTGCCAATGTAATGTTGACATGATAGCAAGGCGGCAACGGCGGCAAAAGAATTTTGGCATCCACCCCATAAGTCAAGTATCCAAAAGTAAGTTTGGTCCCCTCTACTGCATTCAACTTTGCATCTACTTTTGTATCTCTTACCGGAACGAGAGAATGCTCGCAATATACTTCTGAAACCAAAGATTGAGAGAAATCCACATCATTTGAGTGAAGCAGGTTGAAATTACTTAATGGTTCGTTTCCATGTAATAATTGCATGACGATCCTCCTCAATGAACCAAACTTAAATGAAAAATAGGGGATACAAATATATGCAAAATATTCAATAAATTCAAAAACCAATCTTTAGAAAGGGCTTTCTTACCTTTTGATGGTTCTTATTATATTATTTCTGGATACGCATTCCAACTATTTTTTTAACTTTGGGACTTATTGGCATTTTGGCAAAATCTAAAGCGCCATCCATTGAACTTAATCAACCTTTATCCAGGAACAACGCTTACATTTCTTTGATAATAAAACATCGGCTTATGATCGTTTTTTTGTAAATGGATGACTTCCCCGATTAAAAGGATATGATCCCCTGCATCGATTTCTTGAACTTTTTTGCACTCCAGAACGGCAAACACATTTTTCAAGATTGGCAGGTCATTAGATGATCGTTCCCATGATGTTTTGGAAAAGCGATCGCTCTCTTTGCTGTCAGCAAATATAAAGCATTCTTCTTTTTGATGTCCTGATAAAATATTAACCGCAAATCTATCAGATTTATTGAACGCTTCTATACTGCTGGATTTTTTGTCAATACACCATGAAACCAACAGCGGATCCAGTGAAACAGAAGCAAATGAATTAACCGTCAATCCTACCGGTTTATCATCGTCCATCGTCGTTACAATCGAGACGCCCGTTGGATAACTGCCCATAATTTCTTTATATGTTTTAATCACAAATGATCACATCCTTTACTTGGAGTATTCACCTTCACGCCAATATTCATTTAATTCCATAACTAATCTTCCGCTCCCGAACCTGATTCTCCTTTGTTCCAGATGATGGAAGTCGGCAGCCGTGAATTCCAAAAAGGCCAATATTGCCTGCCGGCGCCTGGTGATATTTTTTATACCTTTTGTGTAAAACCAATTTTCAATTGTATTATAGACACCGCGGTTTATGCCAAAGTTTTCATTGCAAAATTTTTGGAAGGAATAATCTGTATAATGAATGACTTTGCTGCTAAAATGCATCGTGTGACCCCCTTCAACCAGGCAGCCGGAAAACAAGCTGCCTCATCGCCATTATACGTTTTTGGCTTGTCCTAGGCTTGAACTTCAAACCGCCTGCCAGAAAAACTAATATCCTGCCTGGACGACATGCTTATATTCCTGGAATTCGGCGAGTGCTGTCATTCCGTTTAAGCGGCCAAACCCGCTTTGTTTGAATCCGCCTTCTTCAAATTGATCAAATACAACTGCCCAGGCATTGACCCAAACGGTACCTGCCTCCATTTTATCCGGCATGCGCAATGAACGATCGCGATCCGCTGTCCAAATCGATGCTGATAAGCCATATTCAGTTGCATTGGCTCTTTTAACGGCTTCTTCTTCGGTTTCAAACATCTCAAAGCTTGCCACAGGGCCAAATACTTCCTCCTGAATAAGCGGGGAATTCAAGTCTTGGGTGGCAAGCAAGGTTGGGCGATAGTAGGCATCATTTTCTGAAACCTCTGATCCCTCTGTTTGCCCCCGGCCTCCCCGGACAATCACTTCCGCACCGCCGGCAATGATTTCTTCAACTTTTTGATCGACACGCGCTGCATTGGCCGCATCAATAAGAGGTCCCATCTGACTGCCCGGATCGTCTCCGGGTCCCACTTGAACGGCTGATAAAGCTTCTGCCAGCCGTTTGCGAACTTCACCGGCGATGCCGCTTTGAACGAGGATTCTGCTTCCAGTCATACAGAACTGACCCGTAAATGTAGTGATTCCTGCCACCAGAGTTGGAATCACCGCGTCCAAATCGGCATCATCAAAAACAATCATCGGTGTTTTTCCGCCCAATTCCAACGACATCCGCTTTAACCGTTTGGAACAGCCTTCCATGATTTTCCGTCCTACTTGTGTGCTTCCCGTATAACTGATCACTTCAACTTCTTTTGCGTCAACCAGTTTTTTCGAAGCCATATCACCTGATTCGGTAATAATGTTCAGCACCCCTGCAGGTATGGAAGGTGTATCGGCAATGATCTCCGCAAGCAAGCCGTTCACCAATGCTGTTTGAGCCGGCATTTTGACCACACATGTACAACCTGCAGCAAGCGCCGGTGCGAACGAACGGACGGATAGAATGACAGGTGAATTCCATGGTACAATGACCCCGGCAACACCGATGGGTTCACTTACTAATGTCGAATGAAGGCCTTGCTGAATTTGCGCTGACCGGCCTGTATCCGTCAACGCCAAAGCGGCATAATAACGAAGCTTTGGCGGTGTCAGGCCAAATTCAAATTCCGCTTCGCCCAATACCTTGCCATTTTCTTTTGATAACAGCTGAACAATTTCTTCACGGCGCTTTTCAAGTTGATCTGCCAGGTCATTTAATGCTTTTGCACGCATGTGGCGGTTATGACGCCACTCCGAACGGGCAAAAGCACTTTTGGCGGCTTGGATGGCGTCCTCAACATCTTCTTCACTTGGCTCATAATAATATCCGATCACGTCACCATTTACCGGAGATCTAGCCGCATTCTTTTGCTCAGATTTTCTCCATTCACCATTGATCCAATTGGCTCTTACAGGTAAAGCCTCCACTTTGCTTGTCATAAACATCACTCCCACACTAACTGATGGAAGGGCTTACAATTGCTCTAAGTAATCCCTTCCCATTCAGCGATATTAGTACCGTAAACCGGCCTGTTTCATTAACGGCAATATTTTGTCTCCAAAGAATTTCAAATCTTCATGGTAGTCCAAGAAACCGAGCAGCATGCCGTCCACACCGGCTTCTGAAATTTTTACGAGTTGATCAACGATTTGTTCCGGCGTCCCGATCAACGGATATCCCCCGTAACCTGTGATAAACCTTTCTTGCATGGCTTTAATTTGTTCAAAAGAACCGCTTTCCGACCCCAATCCTTTAGAAACACTTTCTGCTACACTCCAGTCACCCATATCGAGAATTTGCCTGTATAGTTCCTGCGTTTCCTTTTCTGTTTCACGGCTAATAATATTTCCGTAGCTTAAAATACCCAGGTTTTTGCCATGATTTTGGGCAATGCCGCGAACCCGTGCAGCTGTTTCTTTTGCCTCTTCCGCAGTGGCAAAAGCAATAAAGTTAAAATCACACTCTCTTGCGCAGAACTCTAATCCGGCAGGTGAATTTCCGGCATTTACGAGAACTGGGTATGGATCTTGAATGGGTTTTGGCTCTGCTTCCAGGCGTTTTAAGTCAAAGTATTTACCTTTATAATCAAATTCTCCCTCTATCGTCCAAAGCTTTTTCATAATATCTGTCCACTCAGAGCCGTACGCATAACGTTCATCATGTTCCCGCTGTTTTACACCGAACATGCCCATCTCTGCAGCGTACCAGCCCATTGTTAAGTTCAATCCAAATCTGCCGCCTGAAATATGGTCAACAGTAACTGATTCTTTCGCTGCAACGACAGGATGTTTGGCAGGAACATGAATCGTGGAGAAGACCATTATTTTTTCGGTCGCTTGGGCCAGTCCGGCAGCCCACGTGTGCGTTTCATAGTTTTCCCCATTAAAATTACTCTCTCCGCCCATGCCTTTGTAGCGTGCAATCGGCACCATTGCTTCGAATCCGAGATCTTCCGCCTGTTTGGCAATTTTGACTGTATGATCCCAGGATACTTCGTATGTGGACGGAGCAAGGGAAGCCATGACCCCGTAGCTGCAGTTGCTGCCAAATACGCCGAGCTTCATTTTTTGATCATTAAAAAGCGGTACCCCACTGGCAAGACGTGCTTCATATAATTCATCAGCAGTTAATACTCTATTCATTTTTTACCACCTCATCATTTATCATTGTTGGAAAATGTGTCACTTGCGTCTCAGGGTTATGTTTATGTTATTGAAAATCCCCGGGACAAACTACCCGAAAAACGAAACCAAACAATACAGATAACGAAATGCTACCGCCCATGGACTTCAGCCAGCGGAGGCGGTCCCAGCTTCTTGCCTCCGAGACTTTGCGACAGAATCAATGTACTATCAACAAGCTGTACAATTTGATCCATACTCGTAGCAGGAATTCCATCATTAAGAAACGGAGCAGTAAGATAACAAGTTGCCGGTACATAAAGAGCGCCAAACCACGTGAGAATATCCGTTACATGCCTCTCCACACCCAAATAATGTTCCGCCACATTACCGACTGCAAATAAACCGACCGGCTTGGAACGAAGGGCGCGAACAGGAAGAAGATCCAACAACTCCTTCAGAATTGCCGGTATGGATCCCCGAAACACCGGAGAAGCGATCAAAATGGCATCCGCTTCCTCTATCAAGCGGAGTGATTCCTCCTTCCAAAAGAAAAACCTCCCGCTTTCATCCTTTACAGGTACGATGCGTTGAACATGCGCACCGATTCCGGCTGCATACTCTTCCGCTGCAGTCAGTACAGATGCCAAACGTCCCGGAGGAGTGGGACTTCCATAAATGGTCACCAGTTTTAAATTCATCATAGAACCTCCTTATCTATCGTGAATGTGGATTTTTAATAATCGCCGTGCTGCCAACTCGTCCAACTGAAATCACCTCACCATTCCGAATCCTCTGCTATCATTAAGTTACCCCGGGTAATGTACATCATATTGAAAAACACGATAGACAAACTACACCTAAAACGCAGAAAAGATATACAGAATCCGCAAAGATTCCATCATAAAGCAGGCACATAAATGTCTTATCCGCATCATACAGATCCGTACGCGCGACGGACAATATTCCGTTGTTTCCGCCTCCAATATGGCAAGCTGCGCAAGCCGCTTTTTTGTAAGTCTCGATCTCTTATGACAAAATATGATAGAATAACATAGTAGGAATTCTATAAACTTTTTAAAAAATTTAGTGATCGGGTGATTCCAATTGGAAATGTACCTATTCAAGCTCAATAGGGAATTATTTGATTTAAATGCGATGGAAATGGATGATACTTTATTACATTTCTTTAAAAAAGCAGATATATCTGAAGCGGTATTTGAAATGGAAAATGATCAGGGATTACGCAGGAAATTTTCCATAGACTGGGATGGAAAGCTTTTAAAAGGAAGGGGCATCAAGGGTTTTTTTGCACCTTATTCCGCCGATTTGTTATCCATTGCGCTCACGGATGATCATACGATAAAGGTCGGAGCCGGGGTTCAAGCCCTCCCGGATCTGAAGAGAGAAATCAGTAATCAAGAACATGCGAAAGATGTTTTCAACGCATTGGCGGAGTTTACAAATCAATCGGACCAATGGTTTCAACTATACCAGTCTACTGAACAGTTCCAGGCGAATCCCGCTAACAATCAGCTCATATGTTTACCTTATGTTCGTGAGTTGGAAACATTTGATTACCAGATCCAAACGGTAAAATCGGTGATCAGCCATTTTAAGGGGCGGGTGCTGTTAAGTGATGAAGTGGGACTTGGAAAAACCGTTGAAGCCGGCATGGCGATGTTGGAGTACATTATGCGCGGTCTTGCAAGACGAATCTTAATCCTCGTACCTCCATCTCTTGTCGGGCAATGGGAAAACGAAATGAAAAGAAAGTTCAATCAAGATTTTATCCGGGCAGACCACGCTGATTTTAAAAAAATGGGAGACGAGGCCTGGGGACATTATCCGAAGGTGATCGCCTCTATTGATACGGCCAAACGAAAGAACCACCGCAAAGCCATTTTTGAACAACATTATGATTTGATCATTGTTGATGAAGCCCATCATTTAAAAAATCGGACAACAGAAAAATGGAAGTTTGTAAACGGGATCAATAAAAAATATATTTTCTTATTGACTGCCACTCCCGTCCAAAATCATTTGGAAGAATTATATAATTTGATCACGCTTTTAAAGCCTGGACAATTACGAACATACAGCTATTTCAAGAAAAATTTTGTGGAAAGCAAAGATGGGATTGAGGCTAAAAATGTCGATAAACTGAAAAGTTTGTTATCTGACGTGATGGTTCGAAATAAACGAAGCAATGTTGATGTGACATTTACGAAAAGGACTGCCTATACCAGGCCGGTTTCGCTTTCGAAGCAGGAAAAAAATTTATATGATGACCTTAGTACGTTTATTCGAAATAAATATACAACGGAGCATCCTGTTCTCAACCGTTTCCGTCTGAAAAACCTTCAAGAACAGATAGGAAGTTCGATTTTTGCCATTATTCCTTCGCTCGAAAGATTGGCTGCAAATGAGAAGCTGTCCGAATTCGACCGGAAAGCCATGGCAAGATTCCTTAACCGGGCGATGAACATTGCCGAAAACGAAACGGAGGTCCATGCAAAAGCACAGGAGCTTGTTTCCATTTTAAAAACCTTCAGCGGGAAAATGATCGTTTTCACCAAGTTCGCAACTACACAAGCCTATCTTGTAAAACTATTAAAAGCCCATGGTTTTAAAGTTGCTGAATTTCATGGCGGATTGCGAAGAAAAGAGAAAGAAGAGCAAGTTGCCTTCTTTAAAGAAGAAGCGGACGTTTTAGTAAGTACCGAAATTGGCGGGGAAGGCAGAAATTTGCAGTTTTGCCATGGCATGATTAACTTTGACCTTCCTTGGAATCCGATGGCCATCGAACAGCGGATTGGAAGAATTCACCGCATTGGGCAACAAAATGATATTGAAGTCTATAACCTCGTTGCAAAGGATACGATTGAATATTATATTCTGGACTTATTGGATCGGAAAATTAATATGTTCGAACTCGTTGTCGGCGAAGTGGATGCCATTCTGGGGGATATCGAGGAAAAAGAAGATTTTTCGGAGCTAGTCATGAAAGCCTGGGTAGATGCCAATACAAAAGAAGAAGTGGAAACCGGGCTGGATCGCATTGGAGAAGAGCTGTTGAAAAACAAGCAAAAATTAATTAAGCAAAAGTCTCTGGACGATACGTTATTTTAAACCCAATGGAGGTATGCCATGCAGCTGCAGCAGTTCGTGACGGAAGTCATAGAGGAATTGGGCGGTGTTGTTGAACCGGTGGAGTATGCTTTATGCCATGTTCTTATACCAGAAAGCTATGCCCCTTATTTTCAAAACAAAACAGAATTGGAACTTGCCTTTGACTTTGAAGTGGCTCAGGAAAACCCGGAATCCGAATTTATTACTTTTGGCAGTTACGTCTTTGAACAGCTGCTTTCAATCGTCAAACGAAAAGCCACCAGTACACTTCGATTCGCGGAATTGGAACGGCTGGAACTTGGCAATCCCTTAAAAAAGCTAACCGAATTTATGGTGGATGAACCTGGGAAGATATCTATTTTGGCGGAAAAACCCGTACTTGGTGCATGGGCGGTTTTTCAATATAATCTCATTTATATTGCCGATGAAAAAACGCAGGATAACCAACAGGTATGGGTGAATTTACTGACAAACGAAATCAGTTTGGACATGAAACGGGAACAAAATCGAATCATTTATAAACAGGAACCGCTCTACACATTGCCGCTTGCCGCTCCCATTGACATGAATGCGGCCCTTGAAGAAGCAACAAATTATGTCAGCCAATTGTCAGAGCAAAACAAAAATGAACAATCAAAAGATAAGGCCCTCGCAAAAGACATTGATAGAATTACAAACTACTATAAAGAGCTTCTATCAGAAAATGAAAAACGGGCTTCACGAAAAGGGTTAAGCGCGGAGAAGAAGAAAGAACTGGCAGCAAAGTCCGAAGCGATTGTGTTAGAGCGGGATAAACAGCTTCAAGAAATTTACAACAAGTATAATGGCCACATTGAAATCAATCTGGATAACGGGATATTATATTTAATCCCTTTGCTTGAATACCGTGTGGAAATTCAGTTTAGAGGGAATGTGAAAGAGAAAATCATTTATTATAATCCGATCACGAAACAATTTTTTAGTAAGTAACCGGCAGTTTCGCAAGCTTCTGGCAGTTTCACTCATTTAGAAGAAAAGCGCAAAGCGCGCCGTCTGAGGCGAATGCGGGGCAGTTCCTTATCCACACAGCATTTCGACTTGATCCTTGTACCGATGCCGCCTGGGGCTGGATTAACACATCTATTTCTAATTGAAAACTTAGTCTGCATTTAAGGGCTTCAGCCCTTTTTTATCATTTTGTGATAAAAAAGTTTATATGAGTTTTAAACAACTCTGAAATTTATATGATCAAATAGAGAGAGCAGGAGGTTTAATTTTTGAAAAGATTATTCTTATCAATAACAGGATGCCTATTATTTTTGGTTTAATGGCGTGTGGGGCGGACTCACAGACTTCAAAGAAAGAAAAAGCGCAAAACAACGAAGGAGAACAGCTTGATCAAAACGAAGAAGTGAATATCGAGGTCATAAATGAAACATTTGCGGCATGGACAAGCAGTAAAAACAGTACCGGGGCAGTGTGGGTCAATTATTCTTCTGAAATAAAAAACTTAGGAAATGAGCCCGCTAAAATTGAGAACGTCAAAGTCGATTTTCTCGATAGTGAAGAAAATATTTTTCAAACAGTACCTTTGATTGCTTCAATACCGGATATCATTATGCCAAATCAAACTTCATATATCATTGAGTCCGTACCGCTGGAAGCCATGAAAGATCCTGCCGAGTTAGCGGATGTGCGCAGTAATATTGAAACGAGTGTATCAGATGAAAAACCAATAATGCTGGAAACCGATAATGTAGAATTAGTAGAATTGGATCAGGGTTATGCAGAAATTAATATGCCATATACGGTAACAGGGACCATTACGAATCCACATTCTGAAAAAGACGATAATATTCTTATTTCTGCAGGATTGTATAATGATAAAGACGAATTAGTAGGCGTGTTAAAAAGAGATTTTGATAAGGATTTAGATCCGGGCGCTTCTGAAGAATTTGAATTAAATTATCCGGAACTGCCAGCTGACATTAGCGGCAAAGCAACAAAAGTTCGAGTGAAAGCCTACAAATCTACTACTTAACTCTTAGTCTTGCATTTATTGGCTTGTTACGAGTACAATGCGAAAAGGGAGGGAAATGGTTTGAATGTGAACATCGAAAAACAAATTTTACAGTGGTTTGAGTATTTTCACGAAAATCCCGAAGTGAGTTGGCAGGAAGTAAGATCGACAGCGAAAATAGCGGAGATTTTGAATGGGTTAGGAGTGCGTTATCGAACGTTTCCGGATATTACAGGCCTTATTGCTGAAATTGGCAAAGGAGACGATGTGATCGCCGTGCGGGCAGATATGGATGCGCTATGCCAAGAGGTGAACGGCGTTTATCAAGCAAACCATTCTTGCGGGCATGATGCACATATGGCGATCGTGCTTGGTACGTTACTGTATTTGCACGATCACCCCTTAAATAAACGGGTGCGATTTATTTTCCAGCCGGCCGAAGAAAAAGGGGGCGGAGCCATTGAGATGGTGAAACGCGGTGTCCTGAATGAAGTAACACATTTATTCGGTATTCACCTGCGGCCGATTGAAGAACTCCCGCTCGGTAAAATTTCTCCATCCATTCAACATGGGGCATGTGTTTTTATGGAAGGAAAAATTATGGGAACAGATGCACATGGTGCAAGGCCGCATCAAGGGAATAATGCCATTGATGCCATAGCAGCGCTGTATCAGTATATGAAATCCATTTACCATTCGCCGTTTGAACCTTATTCCGCCAAAATAACAAAAATCATTTCCGGCGGGGAGAATGTAAACATTATTCCTGGAACAGCTGAATTTGCCCTTGATGTCCGTGCACAAAAAAATACGGTATTATACAATTTGCAAAAGAAAATCGAACAAGGATTGAAGCAGCTGTCCATTCTTTTTGGGATCAGCATTGAATATGACTGGTATGATTTTACTCCAGGCGCAGAAATATCAAAAGAAGCGGAAAAAGCTGCTTCTGAAGCGATCATAAGTGTTGCCGGAGAGCACGCTCTTGCTCCTTCCGTAATCACGCCAGGCAGCGATGACTTCCATTTTTATACGATTGAACACCCTGATGTAAAAGCGACAATGATTGGCTTAGGCGCTGATTTAAAGCCGGGCCTCCACCACCCGATGATGTCTTTTAACAAATCCGCCCTCATGATGGGAGCGAAAGTATTGGCAGAAACAGTGAAAAAAGTGTTAAACGATTAAAAAATAGTCATTGACCTCCATTCAAATAGTGTGTATTATATGAGACAACGTAAATAGCGTCTATTATCCGACAACTCAGAAGATTTATTGGTGAGGAGGAAAAACGTTGAAAAAAGAGATGCCATTCTGGATGGCCATTATTCCACTGGCAGTGATGATTGTTACAATGGCCTTTGCGGTCATTGTATTTGAGCAAGATCCGCACATCCCGCTTCTGGTGGGAACGGCTGCTGCAGCCATTGTGGCCGCGTTATCGGGTTATAAGTGGAAAGACATTGAAGAATTTATGTACAAAGGAATCAGGCTCGCCCTGCCTGCAGTTGTCATTATTATGCTTGTCGGTGCCACCATTGGTGCCTGGATCGGCGGAGGGGTCGTGGCTACGTTAATTTACTACGGTTTAAAAATCATTTCCCCTTCACTGTTTTTGGTCACCATTACGATCATTTGCGGTATCGTATCCCTTTCTATCGGCAGTTCGTGGTCAACGATGGGAACGATCGGCGTTGCAGGTATGGGGATTGGACTAAGCATGGGGGTTCCGGCTCCCATGGTGGCAGGTGCCATCATTTCCGGTTCTTATTTCGGCGATAAAATGTCACCGCTTTCAGACACAACCATTCTGGCCTCCGGGTTAACCAATACGGATTTATTTGAACATATCCGCCATATGTTTTACACGACCATTCCCGGTCTGGCGATCGCTTTGACTGCCTATTTCTTTTTAGGAAAAAATGCCGCGTCAACCGGTTTGGATTCTTCGGATATTCAAGGAACAATCGCTTCATTGCAGGAAAATTTTGTCATTTCACCTTTATTGCTCATTGTTCCTGTCCTTGTCATTGTTATGGTAGCGAGAAAGGTTCCGGCCATTCCGGCTCTTGCTGCGGGTATATTTCTCGGTTTCCTTTCGCAAATCTTTATCCAGGGTGGCCATGTCGGTGATGCCTTCGGTACGCTGTTCAGCGGCTATTCTATCGAATCGGGAAATGAAACAGTGGATGAGTTATTTAACGCCGGCGGATTGGAATCGATGATGTATACGGTTTCTTTAGCCATGATCGCGATGACATTCGGGGGCGTGCTGGAACATACCGGCATGCTGCAAGCGATTGTGAAACAGATTTTAAAGTTTGCAAAAACAACGGGCAGGCTCATTGCTTCGACCGTTTTATCATGTTTTGTAACGAATGTTACATGCGCCGAACAGTATATCTCGATCGTGGTGCCGTCACGCATGTATGCAAGTATTTTTCGTGAAAAACGGCTTCACTCCAAAAATTTATCGCGTGCACTGGAAGACGGCGGTACTTTGACTTCCGTGTTTACTCCCTGGAATACGTGTGCGGTATTTATACTTGGTACACTTGGCGTTCATGCTTTCGAATATGCACCTTATGCGATTTTAAATTATGCCGTCCCGGTTATTTCGATTATTTACGCATTTACAGGTTGGACAATTGTGAAACTGCCGGAAACAAAAGCACTTGCATTGGAAAAAGAAGAAAAAACATCTGCAAATGCGTGAAATGCCGTAGAAATAGGGCATCAACTATATAAAATGAACTTTTGAATGCAAAGTTAAAATCTGACAAAAAGCCATTGCGTCTAGTCATTGATCTCCCATCCTTTTTTGACTATTCGCATTCTATACCCGAAAAGATCGGTAATGGAATTCCGTTCCTTTGGCCGTTTTCGGCGAAATAGCACCTGCGCGGGCAATGGCGTGTCGTTCCTTTAACCGTTTTCGGCGAAATAGTGCCTGCGCGGGCAATGGCATTGGCCTGCCGGGCCAATTCATAATGAATACCGATCGTCTAAAATGATTGCGTGTTAAACTCATTCTATATAGAAAAGAAAGTTCGCTCCATGAACTTTCTTTTCTACTTGTAAACCGGTATATTCAATTCATATATGGTTCTTGGCCGTCCCTGCCGGTAGGTCATCTCTTCTCCTACAATTTTCACGGCACCGTGATCGGCCAGCTTTTTGATGAGCCGTTCTGTTGACCGACGGGTAACTTGCAAATAATTTTCCAAATCAGCTGCCGTAAATTGGAGAGATTTCCGGGACTGGGAAAATTGAATGATTTTTGAAAGATTGGCAGGACTGATGCCGATCGCTTTTGCTAGTTGCAGCAGCTCCGGATGATCATTTTTTAAATGCTGGACTTTTTCCGTCTGGGGAAATGGTCCCCGCAACTCTTTGTTTTCCGTTAAAATATAACCGCAGGCCTCATTTTCATGATGACGGGCAAAGCGGTAGGCGATTTCAGCATTCTGTTCAGCGTCTGCGGCAGTTTCACCGTAGCCAAAACCTGCTGTAACAGGTTGTTCCCAATGTAATAAAAACTGCTGAAAAACATTCGTGTTTAACACTTTTTCTATGTTGCCGCGGGTACTGAAGAGCAAAAATGTCGTATCATCCTTTTGTTTGACAAATGCCTGAATTTCGTTGGCAAAATGGGTAAAATACTCATTGGGATACTTGAAATCAGGCGGAAATGAAAATTGGCATACAGCAACCGTTGCGAATTTTCTTTTAATTAATTCGGCTTCCGCCTTTGCATCACTGAGTACGCGGATTAAGGCACTGGTCGGTTCAACCATCCGTTTTGCCGGTACACCAAGCTCCAGCAGCCGGTCATGGACTGCATAAATACTTGTCAACGCCAATTTTGTCACTCCGGATTTGTAAAGGTTATAATGAAAATAGACCATTTTTTCCGTGTCAAATTGATCCGGCAGCATATCCACATAATCTATAACATGATATGGAATTTGTGTCGATTGAATATCCTTTAATACATTTATGAAAGATTCGGAATGAAACAGATCAATAGAGATTTGTTCGATAGGTATATGGTTTTTATAAACGACCGAGAGCAACGAAGCGGCAATCGTCATTTCATCCTGTTTCATGAATAATGCAGGGATCGGCAGCTTTTTTCGGGCTTCCTTTGAAAAATAATAGGGCAGTGAACCCGAGTAAAGGACAATATCACACGGTTTTATATTTTGCGTGATGGCGGCGGCTTGCTCCGGATGCAAATAGATATATGGTTCTATTTTGATATCATTTATACATTCAGCCACTTGCGTGGTCTTCTGAATAAAATCTGCCGGTCCTATGACAGCGATCTTTATTGTCATCTTACGAACTCCTTTTTAACGACTATTTAGCGACATATATTTAAGAAATGTTTTGGAAGGAATGTTTTACTGTGAAAATAAAATCCATTGAGTTATTTGCGACTCATCTCCCGCTTCATGATCCGTTTATCGTCAGTTATGATACTTATTATTATATGACATCGATCATTGTAAAGATAGAAACAGATGAAGGGATTGTCGGTTACGGCGAATCTGTCCCTGATGAGCACGTCACCGGGGAATCTTTTGAAGGTACGTATCATGTTTTGAAGGAAAAAATCGCACCTGCCTTAATTGGGCGGGATCCGATGAAAATCGAAAAGCTTCATGACATCATGGACTCGGCCATTTACGGAGTGCCTGCCGCCAAAGCCGCAATTGATATCGCCTGCTTTGATATCATCGGCAAAAAATGGGGCCAGCCTGCTTATCAATTGATTGGGGGACGTTTCCATGAAAAATTTCCGATCACTCATGTGTTAAGTATCGGGGATCCCGAACAAATGGCTGAGGAAGCTTCCGTCATGATGAAAAAAGGCTATGAATCATTCAAAATGAAAGTTGGAACAGACGTCAAAAGTGATGTAGAGCGGATTAAAGCAGTCAGGGAAACAGTTGGCGATCATCCTGCCATCCGAGTGGATGTCAATCAAGGCTGGAAAAACAGTGCGACTGCACTTGTAGCCATCAGAGCCCTGAAGGATCTTGATATCGATTGGATTGAACAGCCTGTTGTTGCTGACGATATCGATGCAATGGTTGAGATTAAATCGAAGACTGACATTCCGCTCATGATTGACGAAGGACTGAAAGGGTCACGTGAAATGCGTGAAATAATCGGAAAACAGGCGGCTCATAAAGTTAATATCAAATTAATGAAATGCGGAGGAATTTATCCGGCAGTAAAATTGGCGCATCAGGCCGAAATGGCAGGAATAGAATGCCAGATCGGATCGATGGTTGAGTCTTCCATCGGCTCCAGTGCCGGTTTTCATGTCGCTTTTTCAAAAAAAATCATTACAAGCGTGGAATTGACGGGCCCGCTGAAATTCTCAAAAGATATAGGCAATCTCCACTATGATGTGCCGTTTATATGCTTAAATGAAAAGCCGGGGTTAGGTATTGATGTCGATGAACAAACATTGCGCGAACTAACACAATACAAAGATACAATCCGCTAAAAAATGAGGAGGAATCTTGTTTGACTTATTTTTATGAAGGTATTTTGAATACCAAAAACGTCCCCTATAAAGTCCGTCCCCTCACGACAAAGGATATCGGACAAGTCTTGGCTTTACAGGACATTGTCATTGACGCACTCGAAAATAAACAAATTTTGCAGCCCCTGGACTTTGACGAATTTAAATATATTACGGAAGGAAAGGGTATGATCATTGGCGCCTTTGCAGAAGATGAGCTGATCGCTTTTCGGGCGCTGATGATTCCCCCGATTGACGAAGAACATTTGGGGCTTGACATCGGTTTGAAAAAAGAAGAGTTGCAAGAAGTCATTTATCAGGAAATTTCCATTGTACATCCCGGGTACCGCGGCAATCGTTTACAGAAAAAAATGGCTGAATTGATCATGCAACAATTATCAATAATCGGATCTTCCTTTAAATATGTATGCTGTACAGTGATGCCGTTCAATATTCCAAGCCTGAAGGATAAGTTTTCCCAAGGGATGATCATTCGGGCATTGAAAGAAAAATATGAAGATCGCCTCCGCTACGTGTTTGTAAAGGAACTCGGAAAGCCGCCGGAAAAAGAATGGGACGAAACGCGGGAACTCCCGATGGGTGACATAAAAGGCCAGCAGGCTTTATTGGAGCAGGGTTGGGCAGGCTTTAAAATGGAGCAGCGCGACGGGGAATATTGGGTGATGTACGGAAAAAAAACAACCCTTCGTAAGAAGGACGGATGTTAAAAATAACAGTCAAAGAAACCACCCTTACCAAAAGATAAGGGTGGTTTCAATCTCTATAAGATCAGAATGCCAAAGATTGATTTGAAAACAGTCATATGGCTTTACCATCGGGGGTAAGCCTTCCCACCCTTGACTTTGAAATCCTGCCTGTGTGCCTTCAAGCTTGTTAACTCTTCCGCCGTACTGTTGGCAAATGACAAAATCAGAATAGATCAGCTACCTAAAGCCCTTCCCGTTCCAAATATTCCCTTGCCACTTCTGCAGGTGATTTCCCTTTCACATTCACTTCATAATTCATTTCCCGCATCTCGTCATCCGTTATTTTTCCGGCCAGCTTGTTTAGCGTGTCTACGATTTCCGGATATTTCCCGGCTGTTTCTTTTCTCATAAGCGGTGCCCCTTGGTATGGCGGGAATAAGTGCTTGTCATCTTCCAGCACGACGAGCTGATGCTGGTCTATTTCGCTGTCTGTTGAATACGCATCGATCAGGTTGATTTCTCCTGTATCCACCGCATTGTACCTTAATTTCGGTTCCATTGTCGTCATGTTTGGAAAAGTTAAGCCATACAATTTTTGAATGCCTTTATACCCGTCTTCCCGATCGGAAAACTCAAGGGTAAAGCCGGCCTTGACCCGGTTCGCAACTGCCTTCAAATCAGAAATTTTCTCCAGTTGATATTGATCGGCGAATAATTTTGGCACGGCTAGCGCATACGTATTGTTATAGGCCATCGGTTTCAGCAAAACAAGATGATATTTATCAAGAAGGCCTTTCCTTGCCTGTTCATATACTTCTTCCCTATCAGTGCTTGCGGCCGTTTCTTTTAAAAACTCGGAGATGGCTGTCCCGGTAAATTCCGGGTAAATATCGATGCTCTCTTTGCGCAACGCGTTAAACAAAAACGGGGTTTTTCCAAGTCCCGGTTTCAGCTCCACCTGCAAATCCGTATTTTTTTCAATCAGCTGTTTGTACATGTTGATTAAAATTTCCGGCTCCGAGCCAAGCTTGCCTGCTATGACAATTTCATCTTTCTTCCCGCCTGCCAACAACGGAGCGGCAAGTATCATGATGGCGATGGCTGTTATCAATCCGACGGCTGCCAAAGACTTTTTAAAAGAAAGCTGCTCAAATCTGCGGAGAAGCACATCGAACAAAATGGCCAATAAGGCTGCCGGAACAGCGCCAATGACAATCAGCGAAGAGTTGTTGCGGTCAATGCCAAGTAAAATGATATCACCCAATCCTCCGGCACCGATCAGGGCAGCAAGCGTGGCTGTTCCTACGATGAGTACCATCGCTGTCCGTATGCCTGCCATAATGACCGGTGTTGCCAGCGGAAGCTCTACCTTTAGTAAGCGCTGGCGACCGTTCATCCCCATGGCACGGGCCGCTTCAGTAAGCGAGGGATCCACTTCCTTGATCCCGGTATACGTATTCCGCAAAATGGGGAGCAGCGCATAGGCGACTAGCGCAATGATGGCAGGAACTTTGCCAATTCCAAAAAGAGGAATTAAAAGTCCAAGCAAGGCCAGTGACGGGATCGTCTGTAAAACAGCTGACGCCCCGATGATTCCTTCTGCTGCTTTCTTCTTTCTTGTCAAAAAAATGCCGAGCGGAATGGCGATTAATACCGCGAAAAAGATGGCAATAAACGATAATTCCATATGCTGGATCAGGGCAGTAAACAAGTCATGACGACGGTCAGAAAATACTTTGGACAATTCACTCATGAAAACCGCCCCTTTCGGCCAGGAAACGAATGACGGTTTTCCGGTCAATCTGCCCGATGATATTCCCGTCCCTTTCTACAGGAAGCCGATCGTAAAGGGCCAGCTTGGACAGCGTCTCCTGGAGGGAAGCCGAAACAGGGACAGATGACGTTGACAAGCGCCTGTCCCCCGATATTGGTGTCATCAATCGTTCAAGCTGGAAGATTTCTTCAGCAGCTCCATGCGCCCCGACGAAGTCACGCACAAAATCGCTCGCAGGATTCCGGATAATTTCTTCGGGAGTCCCCTTTTGGATAACGGCTCCACCCTTCATCATACAGATGCGATCAGCGATTTTGAGCGCTTCTTTCATATCATGCGTTACGAAAACGATGGTCTTTTTGATCGCTTTTTGCAAATGAACGATGTCATCCTGCAGTTTTTCCCTGCTGATGGGATCAAGCGCGCTGAAAGGCTCGTCCATCAAAATAATGCCGGGGTCGGCGGCCATGGCGCGGGCCACGCCAATCCGCTGCTGCTGTCCTCCCGACAGTTCTTTCGGTTTTCGGTCCCGGTACACCTTCGGTTCCAGCCCGACCATTTCCAACAATTCATCCACACGTTTTTGAATATCCGATTTACCCCATTTTTTCAACTCGGGGACCACTGCAATATTCTCCGCGACAGTCATGTGGGGAAACAGGGCAATTTGCTGCAAAACATAGCCGATATTCCAGCGCAATTCATGGATATTGTAATCCTGGATATTTTTGCCATTAACCTTAATGGATCCATGCGACGCGTCAATCAAGCGATTGATCATTTTTAACGTCGTCGTTTTTCCACAGCCGCTCGGGCCGATCAAGACGAAAAACTCCCCTTTATGAATGTGTAAATTCAATGAATCTACCGCTTTGTGATTTTCCGAATAGGTCTTTGATACATTCTCAAATACGATCATAATTGACCCCTTATATTTAAAAAGTAGAGTCCATTGTCGCAGTGCCTTTCAAAAAATGCAAATGAAAAGCATTAATCAAACAGCGAAAAGCGTTCCTTTATCACATTTTTATCCGCCAGCGGATCTCGGACCCTTTTATTCCATATATCTTTATTCTCGATTAAATTCCCCAATCCTCCATAAAGTTTTTCGACTGCCTTTCTGTCTATTGAAAAAGTTTCATCGCGAAAATGGTACGTTATCTTTTCCAAATTTGCGATCAGAGCGAATGCCGCCGTTGAATTATAAACGAGGTTTTGCTGAACTTTTACGGTTCCGATATTCTTTACAGAGTTGGCGTAATGAACAATTACTTCCAAATCATCGGAGTTCAGCTCAAAATCTTTTACCGTTTCACCGTGCGGCAAATGATAAAACAATTGGGTTGTATTGGAGGCGTTCCCCATATAATCATTTTTATATCTGATGATATAGTCCAAGTCATGGGTGAGCGGATGTTTCTGTTCGTTCTCGTATTGTTCGGCGGCTGCATCTTGTTTCGGAATGATCACGAATTGGACGATCCCGGACAGGAACAAACCCGCTCCAAATAAAATAAAAATCCATTTTCCCAGCTTATTCATCTTCCACCCTCACTTCCGGAGAAAAAACCAATTTTTTCCATGTATGAAAGGTAAGCGGTACAATGATCGAAAAAAACGGCAGGACAAATTGGGAAATCAGAATGCCGAGCTGATAGGGGCCGTTTATGACGACCGCTCTTGAAAACCACATGTTGCTGCCAAATTGAACGGCAGCTGTATAACCCGACATGACCAATATATACAGCCCCCATATCATCCAAATGATTTTTTCAGCTTTTTGCATTGCCTTTAAATTGATTTGGCCGATCTTGTGATCGTGCCGCCTTTTTGCAAACAGCATATACACAATCCCCATGGCAAGGCACATGAGCAGCAGAAAAAAATGCAGCCCGGACCCCATCCGGATCATCGTTATGGGAGTGCTTGCGATCCAGAGGCAATAATAAGATACAAAAAGGCCCATTGAAACGCCTGGAAACGAAATGTGTTCAAATGAACCGAAACATTTCCGTCAATGAGGGCATCCACATTTTTGATACTGCGTTTCGCTTCTTCAATCGCTGCCTGTTCCTCCCAGCCCTGTTTTTTCAAATGGGCCACCTTGTCCTCCAGGTTCCCTAAAATTTCCTCCTTCAAATCTGATATGGTCGGCCAATGCTTGTATTTTTTAAATAAAAAATCGACATACTCTTGTAGTTCACTCACCGGCTTCGCCCCTCCTTGTGATCAGCCTATCGATTACTTCTTTCGCCTGATTCCACTCATGGACGGCTTCCATATAAGCTCGTCTTCCCAGTTCGGTAATATGATAATATTTTCGTCTGCCACCCTGACTCTCATTTCCCCAGTATGCATGGATCATTTTTTGTTTTTCCAGTCTCTTTAAACTCGTATAGAGCGACGGCTCTTTTAATTCAAACTTGCCTCCGCTTTCTTCAAAAATCGTTTTAATCATTTCATACCCGTAGCTGTCGCCTTCACATAAAATTTTTAAAATCATCGTATCGATATGCCCGCGAATGAGGTCGCTCTTAATCGGAATGTTATTTGCCATTCAAACCCTCCTAACAATTACACCTTAACACATAATACTATGTAAGACGATGTAATTTAAAAAAACATTTTGAAACTAAACCATTCGTTCATTCGTACAAGGTTCGAAAGGATGGTGGATAAACATGAATAACCACGAAATTGATTACAGAATATACGGAGATGATATGCAATTTGTAGAGGTCGAGCTGGATCCCGGTGAAACGGTCATAGCGGAAGCCGGAAGTCTCATGATGATGGATGACGGAATTGAAATGGAAACGGTGTTTGGAGATGGATCGAATCAGAATGGCGGACTGATGGAAAAACTGATCGGTGCCGGAAAGCGGGTGATTACTGGAGAAAGTCTGTTCATGACGATGTTTACGAACACAAAAAGCGGTAAAAAGCACGTTTCTTTCGCCTCTCCGTACCCGGGAAAAATCATTCCGATGGATTTAAGCGAGCTCGGCGGAAAAATCATCTGTCAAAAGGATGCGTTTTTGGCCGCGGCAAAAGGGGTTGCGGTCGGGATTGATTTTCAGAGAAGGCTCGGGACAGGTTTTTTTGGCGGAGAAGGATTCATCATGCAAAAACTGGAAGGTGACGGAATGGCGTTCGTCCATGCCGGAGGTACGATCCATCAAAAAACATTGGCACCTGGTGAAATGCTTCGCATCGATACGGGCTGTCTCGTCGCCATGACGAGCGGAATCGATTATGACGTGGAATTTGTCCGCGGGATTAAAACCGCTTTGTTTGGCGGAGAAGGACTGTTTTTCGCCACGTTGCGCGGCCCTGGAACAGTATGGATTCAGTCCTTGCCGTTCAGCAGGCTCGCCAGCCGTGTCTTTGCTTCGATGCCGGCAACAGGCGGTTCCAAAGATGAAGGCGGAATCGGCGGTCTGTTTAATTTATTAAACGGGAAATAAAAAGGAAAGTTCGAAAATGGCACTCCTGAAACCTCTCCCCATTGAAATGGGGAGGTTCCGGGACCCTAAAGGGTCACGATTCCATTGCGACAAATCGCAAT
>NZ_JBFEGN010000061.1:0-24143 GCF_047228825.1 Siminovitchia jepli | reverse complement strand
GATTTCTTTTTTAAACCTATGTTTCCGGCATTCATCCCGGCATTGAAATACCGGGCCTTCTGCCAGTTGTTCGTAAAATTGTACCGCCTTGTTTATGTCCGCTACCATCACAGTTACATTGCCACTCTGGAAAATGAATTGTTGCCTCCTTTATATGTTTGATCGTTTTTATTATATCAAAAATTTATAATGTGTAAACATATTTTTTTGATATAAAAATATATGGAACACCCCGGCGAAAAGGAAGGGATCCCAGAAAAATGTAATCGATGGTGCAAGTGCATTTCTTGAAGATGACAAAACAAGGTTTATCCTGGTAACAGCAGAAAATGATAAAGATTACGGAAAAAAACAATGATTGGACTTGCTTTAAAAAAAACAATCCGGCAGCATTATCATTTTTTATTGACAATTGCTTTTGATAAGCATATAGTTTTATTAAAACAGTTTTATAAAAACTAACATAGGGAAAAGAGGTGAAATGACGATTGTATGAACTGCTAGTCCTGTCATTATTAATGAAATTCCCCTTACATGCCTATCTCATTTCGAAAATAGCCAATGACACGATTGGCCCTTGGGAAACGGTTAGCAGGGGTACACTTTCCACTTTGTTAAACAAACTAAATAAAGCAGGGTTTATTCAAGAGGCGAATCCTGAAAATGTCCCCTTTCCATCCGAACGGTCATCCCGTACCTATGAAATTACTGATAAGGGAAAAGACCGCTTTTATGAATTAATGATGGAAACCGAAAAAGGCCTTGGAAACTACCAAAAGATTTTCCGTAGGAAAGCTGCCTACCTTGATTTTTTATCCTATGAAGATCAAGTATATTTGGTAGATCACTATACAAGATATTGTCAGAAAGCTATCGATCATATTAAAGAACAGCAATTAGAGTTTGATGAAAACCCTAACCAAGTACAACCTATGCAAAATACGTACTTTTTCCAAACAATCCAAGGGTTAATGGATCATCAAATGAATCAGTGGAAGCTGGAACTGGAATGGATATCTCATTTAAAGGAACAGATTAAGACGAACCACTCTAATTAAGAGAAGGTGAAGATAAAATGGAATTAGAAATGGAAAAGGAACACATTAATCATTTATTTGAAACCATGTATTCCGCCTGGAGTAATGGTGATGGAGAGGCATATGCTGCTTGCTTTACCGAAGACGCTGATTATGTCACTTTCAATGGGCAGCATATAAAAGGCAAACAAGATGTAAAAACCTTGCATCAAGCGTTATTTGACGGTGTATTAAAAGGATCACAATTGCAGGGGCACATAACAGATATGCGCTTTTTGAACAGCACCACTGCTATTGTACATTGTGTCGGAAGCACGAAAATGCGTTGGCAAAAAAATTACCCCAAACATAGAGATTCAATAAACACAAATATAGTCGTCAAGCAAAATGGCGAATGGAAAATTTCAGCATTCCACAATTGCCGTGTGAAGGAACCCAACTTTATCGCAAAATGGTTTATGAATAAAAATAAAAAATAACATGCTAGACATTCGTTCACGGGGGCTTTCCATGTTTATAAATAATAAAGACACCCCTATAGATAATGATATCCAAAGGGGTAGAACGGTGCAGCGCTATGAAGATATTGCACCTGGAATCTATGCTTCAACATGGTATCTGCCTTTTGGCACAACTAAAGGGGTGGCTGAAATCGGGTCATTAATCACGGTACAATCAAGTCCAAAAATATCTTTGATTAATGTACTTGTAATAATATCTGATGGCTCGCCCTCCGCTACAAGTTTCCCTTTTTGAAGTGCAAAAATATAATCTGCATAACGCGCTGACAGGTTGATATCATGAAGAACCATCACAATGGTCGTACCGTATTTTCGATTAAGGTCTGTGAGCAAATCCAAAATTTCCACTTGATAAGTGATATCCAGAAAAGTTGTCGGCTCATCAAGAAATAAAATATCCGTTTGCTGCGCTAGAGCCATTGCAATCCAAACACGCTGCCTTTGGCCACCTGATAGCTCATCAATATCATGGTTTGCAAATTCAGTGATATTCATGATTTCCATCGCTTCTGCAACAGCCTCATAGTCCTCTTTTGACCATCCGCTTAGCAAAGATTGGTGCGGGAAGCGTCCCCGCCCAATTAAATCCGCTACCGTTATTCCTTCCGGAACAACAGGTGATTGAGGTAAAATGCCTAGAACACGAGCTAACTGCTTCGGTGGAATTTTGCTGATTGCTTTGCCATCAAGCGTAATTTCTCCGGATGAAGGTTTAATAAGCTTGGCCAGCGTTTTTAAAAGCGTGGATTTCCCACAGCCATTTGCTCCGATAATAACGCTTATTTTATTGCTCGGTATTTCAAGCTCAATGCCGTGTATAATCGTCTTGTTATCATAGCCCGATCGTACCTTTTCTGCTCGAAAACCATGTATCGTTTTCATTATAATTCTCCCTTTCGATTCATTCGGATTAATAGCAAGATGAGATAGGGCGCTCCCAGCAATCCCGTTATGATGCCTACAGGGAACCTATATTCAAAAGCAAATTGTCCAATTAAATCCGCTACCAACACTAAATTAGCACCTACAAGACCTGCTGGTATAATATTAGAGAAACTCACACCAACTATTCTATTCGCAATCGTTCCTGCAAGGAAAGAGACAAAGGCAATCGGACCCGTTGTAGCAGTGGCAATGGCAATCATCAAGACCGAGCTTACAATAAGCGCTATTCTTGTCTTATTTGTAGCAACACCGAGAGAAGAAGCCATGTGCTCACCCAGTTCTAACATGTTTAAGTGCTTTCCTAATAAGATAACAATAGGAGTAAAAATGATAACCGTTATCACAAGTGGAGGCAATTCTTCTATTTGAGAGCCATTGAGGCTGCCATTCAACCATATCAATGCGGCCGGAATATCTTGTTGGGCACTGACTAATAGCAGATAGGATATTACCGCATCAAGCATCGCTTGTATCCCTATCCCAATAAGAATTAATCGGCCAATTGAAAAAGATTTTCCTTGAGAAAGGAAGTACATAATAACGACGGTCATAAGGCCCCCAATGATCGAAGCAATAGAAATCACTGAATTGTTTGCATGAAACACAGTGATACATAAAACAGCTGCCGCGCTTGAACCGGATGTAATTCCTAATACGTTTGGATTTGCGAGTGGATTACGCAATATCGTTTGAAAAATGTATCCTGCAATACCGAAGGCAAAACCTGCAAAAAGACCGGCTAACATTCTTGGAAGACGTATCGTATTCACCGCAAAAGAAACACCTGGAATTTGCTCTCCCAAAAGTGTGCGAATGACCTCTTGAACCGGGTAAATCGTGTTTCCAAGCAAAAGCATGGCACAACAAAGAACACCAGCTAGTACTGTAAGCAAGCTCGTAACGAGGACCCAACGCCGACGCCTCTGACGCATGCCTGCCATCATAAATGTAACTTCAACAGATTGATTTTTCATAATGACCGCGCTTTCGATTTCATAGCTAATAAGATCAGTATGGGTGCACCTATAAATGCTGTAACCACACCAACTTCAAGTTCTCCAGGACTCGCAATGAGTCGTCCCGCTACATCGGATAGTGTTAAAATAATCGCTCCTGCAATCGCGGACATGGGGATTAAAAACCGTAAATCAGGACCAAGAACAAGGCGCATCACATGTGTAGACAAAAGGCCAATAAATCCGATAGGACCTGCTAAGGCAGTAGCCGCTCCACATAGAATCACGCCACCAATGGCTGCTGCAAGACGTAAAAATATCGGGCGAACGCCCAGTCCTGTCGCAACGTCATCGCCCAGTGCAAGAGCGTTAAGAGCTGGAGCTGTAATAACTGCAATCAACATTCCAACAATCAAAAAAGGCAGAAACACAGTAATTGAACTCCAGGTGCCAGAACCAACGCTGCCTACTTGCCAGAATCTGAATTGATCCATGGCATAAGAATTGGGAATCATAATAGCGGTGACAAGAGATGATAGAGCGGCAGTTGTAGCCGCTCCGGCCAAAACTAGCTTAATTGGCGTAGCGCCACCTCGTCCCATCGAACCGATTCCAAATACGAATGCCGCAGTTAATGCTGCTCCGATTAAAGCTAACCAAATATATTGATTTGCCGTGCTAATATTTAAAAATGCAATTCCACAAACAACAAATAATGCTGCTCCGGTATTTACCCCCAGTATGCTGGGATCTGCAAGTGGATTCCGAGTAACAGCTTGCATCAGTGTCCCGGCTGCCCCCAATGCTGCTCCACATAATAAGCCGAAAATCGTTCGTGAAAATCGTTTACGCACTACATTTGCTCCATAGGAATCTATATTCTGGTTAAATAAACCATCTATTAATTCCTGAAAGCTTACTATACGAGCACCCAAAGAAAGCGAAGCTATCATACATGCAATTAATAAAATAATAGAAATGACAAGCATCAGCTTAAAGTTTCTTGGAACATGCAAGTCTAGCTGCTTACGTTTCGAAACAGAGGAACTACTCATTTATACGATCAACAGCTTTACCTAATAACTCTAAGTAATCATCAATCGTGTAATCAATTGAAAGTGGTGTTGGCGTTCCTGCAGCAACTAAAGGCGTATCACTTTCGATAAATGCGACCGAACCTCTTTTAACAGCAGGAATTTTTCCAAGTAATGGATCTTTCTGTATCGTTTTTAATAAATGATCATCACCATATCCAACAATAATATCGGCATCATACAGAGCCTCCACATTTTCAGTACTTAATTCTAAATAAAAATTGTTAGGATCCTTAATTAACTCTGTAACACTTTTTGGGTACTCCATGCCTAATTCCTCCAGAAATGCGGCACGGGAGTCGATTGGTGTATAAATGTGCAGTTTAGATAAATCTTTCGCTGAGAAGTTCACCCAAACAACTTTTTTACCTTTGATTTGAGGGTATTTGTTTAATTTTTCTTGAATCATATCTTCAGTGTCTTTAATTAGCTGTTCGCCTTCTTCTTTCATGCCCATCCCCGTCGCATTGAATTCAACTTGTTCACGCCAAGTTGTTGCCCAAGGTGCTTTTGGATATGCGACAACAGGAGCAATTTCAGAAAGCGTGTCATAATCTTCTTGCGTGATACCAGAGTAAGCAGCCAGGATAACATCCGGATTCGCATCTGAAATCGCTTCAAAATCAAGACCATCTGTATCTTGGAATACATTAGGTTCCTTTGCATCAAGCTCCTCCAGCTTTTCTGCTGTCCAAGGTAAAAGTCCGCTATCATCTTGTACACCAAAGTTGGCTGCAGAGAAACCTACGGGAACAACACCAGGAGCTAAAGCAACATCCTGGTTTCCCCATTGGATCGTAACGACTCGTTTCGGCTTGCTTTCAATAATCGTTTCGCCTAAAGCATGTTTAATTTTGATTGGATATTCGGAATCAGCTTTTGTAGAAGCAGATTTTGTTGTATCAGATTCAGATGATGACTGACTTGAACAACCTACTAGTGATAGGATGGCCACAACTGAAAAGAGCAATATTAATATAAAGGGTATTTTTCGTTTTCTTTGCATATGCATATGTAAGTCCTTTCTTGTTCCAAAGTATAGTGTTCATTAGTTCTGAAAGCTCAATAAACAGGATGAAAGGTCATCATCCACCTCCCCTTCTCATTGATTATCATTCTCAATTATAATACTTGTTTTTCATTTTGTTGTCAATTTGCGCCCGAAAAACAATTATTTCGAATATAGATCTTTTTTCCTCATTAATGTTCCATTACTTTTTTTGCTTCATGAAACTTTTAAATAGCTTTACAGAGGAAGCGGAAGCTTAATGAAAAAAGGGCAAACCCCGATTGAAAATTGAAAGATATTTGCTGGCATGGGAATGTTTTTGCAAAAACTCTTTTATGTGTTTTCACAAAGAAGTGCCTGATGGAGAGGAAAAATATAAAAATACCTGCAAAATAAAAGGGCAAAAATAAATGCCTACAAGTAGTTGTCACAGACGAAGAAAAATAATATGTTTTCTTTTTCAAAAAAAAGGGTATACTGTAATTAGAAATGAATACATTAAAAACGACTGAAGGTGCTGTAACACCTTCAGCCTATACAATAGCTTGGTTCCCTACAAAGGGGATCGGCACGATTATGGAATAAAACCCACCTTAAATGAACTGCACACTCAAGGGTGGGTTTTATTTCTTACTGTTTTTTTCTGACATAACCGCACCGATTAACACCCCGAAACTAACCATCAGCATTAATCCTTATGCAACTGTCATCAGCACCATCCCCCTTTCGGGAGTGCGCCGACCACCCTTGAGTTAACCAATTATGCTATTGTCCTTTAATTATAGCAATTTATTTTTTCTATTTTAAAAGATTCCTCGAATCTTGTCTGACCGAACTTTCCACACTTTAAAAAGTGGACTTTCTCGTTCGGAAAATCTGAAAAAGCCCATTTGGCATTTTTTCAAAAAATACAAATGGGCCTCAATCTTCCTGCCAAGGAAAGTTCAAATAAAACTCCGAGCGCTTTGGCGCCTCCTGATAGTAAATTCTTTGCCCCTGCCTCGAAACGTCCTGATACGATAGTAATTACTAGGTATCGGCTCTTGATCGTATAGTAAGGTGACGAGCTGCTTTACAAAGCTCGCCACCAAGAAAAGTACATTTCTGTTATGTTAATTCCGTTCCAACCAAGCTAGAAGCTCTTCCTTTGCGATCAGTTTCATATATTCCTTCATTTCCACAGGATATACATCGATTTCATTTGCTTCCGCCACAGAGCTATAATCTAGAATCCACACACACGACTTTCCTCTTAAAAATAGATATACCGGCTCATCGCGCTGCGCCTCTTCCACTTCTTCCCCGAACATAAACGTAATGGAATCAAAAGTGGCATGACGTTCTTGAAAGTCTCTTAAAAAGAAGCGGAAAGAGATTGGATGGTCCTCATCCTTGCAAATTGCGTCCATTTCTTCATCTGTATATGTAACCATTGAATCAAACAGTTCTCTTTCGATCTTAAAAGGTGCGATCCCCTCTTTTGGCTCTTCCTCAGGTAAACCATAAAAGTCGATCAGATGCTCTACATAATCAAGATTACCACTAATCATCGTAAACATATGATCCATGCCTTCGAAACGCTGGACAATCCTGCCTCCATCAGCTAAGTGATGAAATATTAATGCATGCTGCCCATATACGCAACGAACCTTTTTCGGCGCCTTCATCACAGCATGAATCATGTCTTCTACTTCTTGGATTAATTGTGTTGTACGGGCTTCATCCCAATAACCACGATGCTTTAACAGCCTTTCCACGTGATAGGAGAAAGCGTCTAGTTGTTCATCTGTCATCATATTCCGCTTTAGCAATGAGGCTTCACGCGCCACATCCTCATAACCGCACAAGGCGAGTACTCCAATAAATTCATCTGTAGTTAAGGCGATCTTCTTTTCTTTTAAGAAGTTCATCCTCCATTCCTCCATACGCACATCCGCTCCTTTTTAAAAACCAAACCACATTTTTATCCGATTCATGATCATCTGAATCAATGAAGATGCTTCTGTAGGGTAGAAGTATACCTTACCTTCCGTATCTACTTCCGTGTAATCGATATACCAAATGAATGATTTTGATGGTAAAAATAAATGTATTTCTGGCATTTCGTTCTCATCTGTGATGTAGTCAGACTTGATCAATGAAAGATTATTCAAGAAACATCCGCTCTCCACAAACGCATCCATGAATGCCTGCATAGCTGGAGGATGTTCTCCTTCAGAAAGCAGTTCGTTGACTTGTTTTGCCGTCTTTGCGACTGAAAAAGACTGGAACATCTCACTCGACATTATAAAGGGCTCCGTCTCGATCAGTTGCTCGGCAGGAAACTGATAAAAGTCTTGTATTGTTTTTTCACCTTGTTTATTTTTTGTCATATCCATGTCATAAAAGCTATGTATACCATCTTCACATTTTTGCACAAGCACTTTCCGAGACCCCATGTTATGTAAAAGCATCACTGTTTTACCGTGAACACATCGTACTTTTTTCTCTGCCCCCATCAATAGATGAATCAAGCTTTCGAGTCCGTAATCCATTTCACCTTTCTCATTTTGATAACCGCGACGTCGTAATAACAACTCCGCTTCTCCGACAACTTCCTGTAGTTGCCCATCACTTTCCCAATCTCGTGTGTTTTTTAGCGCATCAGCCGCCGCTTGCTCGTATCCACACAACATCATCGCTACGCTCAGTTCCTCTGTTGATAATGAGAATGTTTTTTTCTCCTGAATCATTGCCCTTCCCTCCACTCATGTTTATCAATCATTGCAATCATGATATAAGCACAAATGAATGGCCTAACCGATTTTCTCTTGATCAATAAACTGTTCAACAAATTCCAACACGGCCTCTAACGGAACATTACTTGCATTTTGCGGGATACTGATTGGAAACTCTTTATTCTTGTTCATACTTAATAGTGCACGTTTTACACCACTTTGTCGCTCTAGGAATGGCTCAAAATCTTTTGGAATGATGCCTATCATTTTTTGGCCCATCAACGAATACATCCCAATCCGTTCAATTTCGTCCCAACGGATCTTGCCTACACCAACAAAAGAAGCATTATCATCAATCCCATCTTTATCAATACGCAGTGATGGCTTCGGTTTTACAAAACGATACACTAAGTAAACCGTACAGAGACCAAAAAACGGGATGCCTATTGCGACCAATACAGGTAAAATTGGAGCGGTTACTGATGTGATGCCTTGCGCTTCTTCTAAAATAGATTCCCGATTAAATGCTGCCCATATTAAACCAGCAGTAAATGCTAGAGATAGGATAGAAAGCAATAACGTTCTTCCTTTCCCCGGGTATACAATCATACTATCTTTGCTGACTTGTGTTCGATTTGTTTCACTCACCGTCCTGCCCCTCCTTTAAGCCGTTTTTATCATACCAAAACTATTTTCTACACCAGCTGATAGCTTTTTTAATAACACAGCCTCTATTCATACCTGTCGATCTCGGACTCATCAATATCACTCGGAATCTCTACAAAGTACGGGACCATACGTCTGTATTCAATCGCTTGTTCCAAATATTCACGTTTGTCGATTTCAAATTCTTGCTTTTCCTCTTCTAAATGCTCCGGCAACAGCACTCGTTCAGGTTCTTGCCCAGTTGTTTGACAATACCATTGCCCGTTCTCTTTGTACAAGATCATTTCTTTTGGTGGACTCCATTCCAAGCGATTAAAATAACGGACACCGTTCTCTACATATAAAAACTCCACATCTTCAAACGTCTTCGATCCCTTTTCCCGATAACTGCTTATTCCCTCTGCAATGTAATAATCCAACTCTCCATACTCCAAATATCGCCCACTTGATAGCATTTCTTCCGATGGTTTTCTTTTCTGCGCCTCTTCGCGTGCTTGCTCTTCCGCCATCCTTCGGGCCCGCTCTTCTGGCGTAATGTCTAAGTCTATGCCTGCGGCCATAATCAAACGTGTCCAAAATCCAGAGAAAAAAAGGGCGATGCCTGGCCATATGAGGGCCACGGCTACTTCTTTCCCAAACAAAAATGCATAAATCCCCATCCCTTTGGTCGAAGCAAAAACCCCCAACAAATGAAATATAAAAAACGCGCCAAGGATAATGGTTACTATACGGGCTACCCTTTCTCGAATACGAACTGGGATCCACTTGATCCATGAAAATAAAATTAAAAACAATTGAATCCATAGAAGAGTAATATAGAGCTCTTGGTAAAAAGGTAGATCAACCAGCGCCTGAATTCCATATAAATTGATCGCCACCATTGACCATAGACCTGCAGTGAATATAAACGAATAAGTTGCCAATCGAATATTTTCTAGAAAACGATAGTATACATATGCAGAAATGGCACTCACAATAAAATAACTTCCCCACAGCAAAATGGCAAATAAACGCGATGTGTCATTTATATACACAAAAAAGATATTAGGAATACTATAGAGATGAACCAACAACCCGAAAAAAAAGTGATACCCAGTATAAATAAAGAGAAAACTTTCCTTTTTTTCGTATGTATGAGTAGAAGGGTTAAAATATCCCACAATTGCACCTCAATTCCACGATTTCATTCCATAATAAGAAACCTAGCAGTAATATAGGGAAGGGGGATCCCCCTTCCTACATTAACCAAACAGGCTTCCGAGTGCTTTGACGCCGCCCGATAGTATATTCTTTGCCCCTTCTTTGACCTTATTTCCAAAATCACTTGCTGCATTCAAAGCGGCTTTTCCCGCATCTACTGCAGCATTCCAACCTTTTTCAGCTGCAGCTCCAATTTTCTCTCCAACTTGCCGCACAGGCTCTCCTAAAAATGTGTTCGCTGCAATACCGCCAATTGCGGCGCCAACAAATCCACCAACAACCGTACCGACGCCGGGGAAAATCATCGTACCTATAGCTGCCCCTCCAGTTGCACCCGCATACGCAGCACCAATATCCAACGCTGTTCCTGCAAGAGCACGACCTGTTCTTTGGGCCGTACTTTTATCTTTATGTGCATCCGAAAATGCTTCCATAAAGTTGAGTCCCACCGCCAATACATTTCCTGCGCGGGCAAGATTCTTTTGCCAGCCGCCACCACCTGGTTTTATATTTTTAATTGATTTTTTCACATCAATGCTCTTTATTGTTGGTAAGAAATTGTTACCCAAATTTTTCAATAAGTTTATAGAATTCCCTATAAGACCATCCCCGCGCCGGAAGTAATTTACAAACCGCTGACCATTTTTATAGATCACCATTGGACCCGAGGCTCTGTTCAACAGTCCTACAACTCCTACTCTAGTCAGATTCCTTAATCCGGCTATTTCTTTTGGAAGATTGCTAGGCATATATCCATAACGTTGAACAATATATTTCCCTTTTGGGTGTTTCATCAACTCATGCATTTTAGAAGCCAGTTTTGAATCGTACTTTCCTTTTTGCTTTGTCCATTTCTTATCGGCCACTAATTTAACAGTACCGTTTCCATTGTCCACGAATTTCAACATGCCCGATGTAAACATAATTGTAGTCGCTGCACCTCGCGCAATATCAACAACGACAAGTCCCCAATTCTGAATCGTTTTTACATCTGTTCCCAAGAAGTTCACTACTCCCTGGACTAACGAACGGTCATCTCCACGATCCAAGCGATCCATATCCACGTCCGGCGCTTCCTTATGTAACGTCATCTCTTTGAAGTGCGATCTCACGTCTTGAATATTTACCCCTTGTAAAAGAGGTCCGCCTGCATTGGTCCATTCTACCGCTTTTTGCACAATGGCGTCTAGTTCGGTACGGCTCGCTTGTACCTCAGCCATTAAATCGACTCCGTCATTGTCAAGCATATACAAACCGTCAACGACTTCACTTGCGAATTTACGCGAACTATCGATGCAGTTTAATACTTGGCTTATGTCTAGCTTTCCAAGATTCATAATATGGCTGACCGACGCCGCATATTCATCCACTTTTTGTTTAGACTGCTCCGCTGACTCCTCCACTTTATCTAGCCCTCGAGTCATTTGCGTATCCCAAAAGTCTTCCGTTACTACCCCGTTTTCAGAGGGCTCAAATTCAAGAATATACGCCTTCATTTTTTCGATTTTTTCAATCGTAGTGGTGATGTGGGCGCGAAATGCCCGGATTGTTGGGAGCTGTAATTCCGCATGATTCAAGATGATTGCTTCCCCGCCTTCTCCAGTGAACGCGCCGTCCATATTCAGTACTCTTTCAATCCCTATATCCATCAAATCCAGATAGTCCAAGCGACGTTGCAATTGATCTATGTCTTTGTCAAGCTTTGCGATCGCTTGACTGACATCCAGGATTCTCATTGCTTTCACCTCATTTCCCCTGCAAGCTCATGATCCACATTCTCATATTCTTGCACCAAAGCCTGGAATTGCTTTTCCATTTGACTCAACGCCTGAAAATACATGCTTAATTTATTCTCTATTTCTTCTACTTCTCCGGTTTCAGCTAGCAACATGTCTAGCCCTTCAGTTGAATCAACCGCTTCTTTTTGAAAACTGCCGGCAAGATCCCCGACCGCTTGAAGGATTGCCAGGGCTTCCTCTACGTTTACTTTAATTTCCATCTTCTATCACTCCTTCTTTTCCCTTGCCAGTTTATCTAGCTTTCTCAAATGGTTAATTCGATGATTTCGGTTTTGAATTTGCAGGCTTCCACTCTCGATTTTTTCCTGGAGCCGATCTCGTTCGCTATCAATGGCATCGATCATTTCTTGGACCTGCTCTGGTAACTTCACATGCTCCTGTTTAAGCATATCACGCTCTGCCCTTTCGAAGTCAGATGCGATGGTCCCACGCGCTGCGTCATTTCCTAATTGCGGATGATCAATATGACTTTTATCTGATACTAACGTGCTTTTTTCAGTTACTAGCTTACTTCTGACATCCAGCAGCTCCTGACGATGCTCTCCTGCTATATCCATTCCTTTCCTAATCGATCGGATCTCATTATTCAGCAGGTTAATTTGATTTAAATAATAGCTCATCACCTATACACCCTTCTTCGTTTTTATCACGCAGTTCAATCCTTCTTTGAATAAAACCCCATCCTTACTGTCAAGAATCTTAACGATTTTAAACGTTTCGTTTAGCCCTCGCCAGACGACGTAGCCAAAACGGCGTTGACAAGTTAACATATTATACAAGGACAAGCAGATCCTCTTTTACCACTTCCGGGATTTTGATTTTTACATCTTGCCCATTGACGATATGGTAACCAAATCCCTCTCCTAATGTCTCTGTACGATCCATCGTAAAGCTTATCACGCTCTGCCCTGATTTTTTCATCAGAAGTATATGTTGACGGACAGTCTTTAATTGTTCAATAACCGGACTGCGCCCTAAACTGATTTCTCGATGATTTGCTGCAGCTATGACTTGGAACTGTAAATGCCCGAACATTTTCATCATATCCGCAAAAACAGCTTCTTTCGTCATGCCCAGTGTCTGTTTAAAGTCTGCAACATTATCAATAACAAAGAGATAAGGAGAGAAAGCAGGATATGCCATCCCTTGACTTAACGCCTCTTCATATTGAGCCTTTCGTGATTCCATCACTCGTGTCGCCTCTTCCATCTCTTGAATCAATCCTTCCGGCGTCATGACATAGGACACTCTTTCATGGCGATTGAAATCAAATAACGGGCGATCGACCCCATCAAATATGACAATTTTTTCCGTTTTATCTTGCTCAAGATAGAACGAAAGCATAACTTTCAACATATTTGACTTTCCACGCTGTGGCTCACCAACAACCAATGTGTGCGGCCCTGCATCCTCAGCCATATAGACTGGCTGTACTGTCTCTTCGTTCAGGCCGAGTGGGATTCCTGGTTGAGGATCTTCTTCCAAGCGTTCTCGGAACCCGGCAAGTGTCAAGGTATTCGGCAACATGACCATCGATTTTGGCAGTGCCGATCCTTCATAGCGGTTATTGATCGTTTGGATACGTGCTTTCACGTTTTCAATTACCTCAAAGTCCGTTTCCCCTTCTGCCGGCAAGTACGTATGGGCAAGCCAATTTTTGCCTTTTGCCACAATCATTCGACCCGGGACAGACTCAATCGCAAATGGAACCCTTCCAAGTAACGATGTGATATCGATTTTATCAATCATGTAATGACAAATCTTCATATTCATGCTGTTTAACAGCACTGGCTTCACTGCGTTTCTTGCAGTTACGGTTACAAAGACGTAAATCCCGCGTGATTGGCCATCTCGGGCGAACCGAGTGAAGGCGGGGACCAGGTCCGGAAACTCTTCAGGCAAGATGTCATAGTTATCAATGACAATGAAAATCGATGGCAATGGCTGGTCGCTTACCTCATTGTAAACGGAGATGTTGCTCACTTCTTTTTCCATAAACAGCTCACTGCGGCGTTCCATTTCTTTTTCAATGTAGCCAATGAGCTTTTCTAACTTACGCCCTTCATCCAATTTAATATAATCCCCGGTATGGCGAAGCTGGCGCAATGGCAGGAGGGCACCGTTCCCGAAGTCAAGCAAATAATAGTTAACTTGCTCAGGCGATCGTTTCTCCGCGAATGCCAAGAGTAGCGTCATGAGTGTCATCGACTTTCCGTATCCGCTCATACCAAAGATCATTAAATTGCCGCTCTTGCCCCAATCATAACTAATGGGGAATTGCCGTTGATTCTCCGGGTCATCGGCAAGCGCAAATGGGAATGCTTGCGGATCATCTTCTTCGTCACTTTTAGCATCATAGAAGATCCGTTCTTCCAATGGGTCAAGCCATGGGCTTTTTGCTGGAACAATTGCCAATTGGTTTGTTGTTGTAACAATTTCCTCGACAATCGCCTCAATCTCGGTGATGTTTTCTTGTTTGCTGTCCTCTTCCATCTCCGCTCGCGAAACAAGCTTTAAACCGAGATCTGTCACATAAGCAATCTCCTCTTCCCCCTCGTGCGCTGACCGCATGTACTGTGCACCGCTCCATGCGCTTTGAAACAAATCATATTGTTCATTACTACCAATTTGTAAATAGCCTCGTCCCGTTTCTTTAATATATGCGGCATCCTCGTTTTTCAAAATTTCTCTTGAATCCGTGGCATTTTGTACTTTCAAGGCGATCCGAAAACGGGAGTTGCTCCAGATTTGTCCGTCCACAACTCCGCTCGGCTTTTGTGTCGCCAGGAGAAGATGTACACCAAGTGAGCGCCCAATGCGTGCCGCAGATACAAGCTCTTTAATAAATTCCGGCTCCTCATTTTTTAGCTCCGCAAATTCATCGGAAATAATAAAGAGGTGCGGCATCGGCTCTTTAGCGATACCTGATTTATACAGTTTCGTGTAGTCGTTAATATGGTTAACGGTATGTTCATCAAATAAGCGTTGCCGCTTCTTTAACTCTGATCGAATGGAGGCCAGGGCACGCAAACTAAAGTTTTCACTCTCAGCAATATTGGTGATCACACCAAGGAGATGCGGCAACCCTTTAAAAGGCTGCGCCATTCCCCCCCCTTTGTAGTCAATGAGCAAGAAGGCAACTTCATGGGGGTGGTAGTTGACGGCTAAAGACAAAATATAGGTTTGTAAGAACTCTGATTTCCCTGATCCCGTTGTTCCTGCAAGCAATCCGTGAGGACCATGCATCTTTTCATGTGCATCTAGCTCAAGCAGCTCATCTTTTGCTTTAAAGCCGATTGGCACTGCAAGGGATTTAGTGCTGTCACTGATTTGCCAGCGTTCATTGATTCTTAAATCTTTCGCTTGTTTAACCCCTGGGAACATTTCCATAAAGGACACCATGTCAGGGATTGAACGCGTCATGCCCTGTTGATGATACAAAGAGGCGAGCATGCGGGCGTAGTTTTCGTTCGACGGATTGTATGGATCAAACTGGAAGCGTTTATGAATCGAAATGTTCCTTAGCAGAACAATTTCTCCTTCGTTTCGGTTTACTGCTTTCACAATTGTATGCACATGTTCATTTAAGTTTTGAGCCACATCTGTTAAAAAAATGACGGTGAAGCCGAGCTGCTTATCTTTCCCCTCCAAATATTCCATAATACCGTGTTCTGCAATCAGTGAACGGTTTGCGACAAAAAAAACGATGTGCGGGAGGAATTTTTTCCCTTCCCGCCTCTTCTCAAATGTTTCTTTTTGCGCCAAGTCTCGATCACGCAGCATGTGATACAATGGATTTAAAATGTAGTCGCACGCCTTTTCATCATAAATGAAGCCTTTTGCCTCTGAACCAGGCAATTGAAAATGTGGCAACCAGCGCATCCAGTCCCATTTCCTGCGCTGTTCTTCATGTAAAATCGCGACAAACCGCAAGTCATGATAACTGTGTGCAAAAGCGAGTTGCCCGATGATTTGCGATACTTCACGTTCCACAATGGAAGGTTTTCCGACATATCCGAGCGCACCGCGGGCGACACTTAGACGAAGCGGGGCATCCTCTATGTGTGAATACTTGTCACGTAACCGCTCAAAATCCTCCATCAGCTCATCCCGATCACGATTTGATAACTCATCACCCGGTTGATTTAATTCAAAGCTGGCGGGCACAGACGAGCGGCCAATTCGAATATCTAAAAAGTCGTCGTTATCAATGGTTCTTTCCCAAATACGGCTACTGACACGACGCGTCATATCCTTCATCTGTTCAAACGTCAGCAAATGATACGAAAGCGCATGCCTTTGCGCTTCCGCCAGCGCCTGCAACTCGTCCCGCTTCATCTCTAAATAGCGAGTGTACACACGTTTACGCTTTTCTTCTTTTTGCTTCCGTTTTTTCTTCTCGCGCAAAAACATCATTGTCGCCACAAACGCCATTACCGTTGTAATCGGGACAGACATGAACAACATCCACGTGCGTTTCAATGTAATCGAAATTGTGACCATGACCACGATAATCGCAAGCGGCGGCAGCAAAACCAACCACAGTGGGCGAGTCGTATCATCCACTTCTTCAGACGGCATGGAGAAATCCACTTTATCCGTCGGTTGTTCATAGATCATACGTGGCGTACGACGGTAAATAGGATATTGTTGTTGCATAAGGGACGTTGGCGTTTCTACCCGGGTCAACGTCGTTTCATAAGGCTCACTGCTTTCAACTACCAAAATGTCGCCAGCTGAAATTTTCAAAAGCACGCGTCCAAAAAGAAGCTCATCACCGTCTAATATACGGGTCGGTGTGGACACTTTCACTCCGTTCACATATGGGGCCTGCGTCCCTTCTTTTGGGTAGAGCGTCCATTTCTTCCTTTCACATAGCAATGTGCAATCCACCTGAATATCTGCTGGTAAAACCACATTGGCGGAAGACTTATTGGAAATGGTCACAAGATTCGTATGACCCATGTAATATTTTTTTTTACTCGGAACCTCTTTTATGTATAGAAAAGAATACGGTTGACCGTCTATGTTCAAATTGCATGATTCACCGGAAGAAAGGGTATGCAGCTCTTCGTCTCCACACGTAATCAAGCACTGACCGTCTTGATCACGAACTTGTATGTCTTTTTGTAAACAAGAAATTCGCACCTTCGCTTGTTCCCCTTGGCCAATAACAGCAGGGAGTCCATCCACCGCTGCCCTTTGCACATACTGATCGTAAAAGATCCACAATGTCGAGGACATTATTTGCCACCTCCATCCTTTTCCTGTTTATGATCCTTTTGATCACGATCCTTTTCTTTTTCGGCTTTTCCTGCTTGATTGTCTGGATTAGCTTCATCATTCGGCTGGAGTGGTTCCTCTTCCTCCGCTAATTCCTCAAGTTCACGCATATAATGATCGATCTCCGCTTCAATCTCTTTGAGCAAGTCTTCCCGCTCTTTTCCTGAAAGCTTATTATCATTTTTGACTTCTTCCCGACGCTTCAAATTGGCATATACGAGCCACTCTTTATCTTGAAGCCCGCGGGCAATATCAATGGCCTCTTCATTCTCGCCCCGTCCAATCGCAATCCAGTAATCGAAATAAGGCTCTGCAGCCTGTAGTACGAGCACATTTTTAAGGTTTTCCCGATGATAGTCTTGCAATGGTTCTACTGCGACGTAAGATTGCGCGAGTTCATATTTTACTACGCGGGGCATGCTGCTTGGCGAATACGGTTCAAGGGTATCAATGATTTCACTATAGTTTTCATTCAAGAAAGCGGCATGGCTAACGGTAAATGCATCTTGGCGCGGCTGTAAAAAGGCAAGGACGTACACAATATACACAATGGCTGGCACAAGCGCGGAAATGAGGCCGATGCCTATCCACTTTTGCAGGGTCCACCTTGTTTTCGGAACTTTATGTAATTGCTTCTCTTGTTGCTCTTGTTCTCGAATCCAATCACAAACAAGTTCACGTAATCCTTCTAATGTTGTTTGCTGGATGAGAGCTGTTGCTCTATGTGATAACTTTAATGTATCATGATGATTCATATATTCATTGAATCGATAGTTCCCATCCAAAAGTACTAGTAATGTGGTACGTAATTCGAGAAATAATCTGTCGGGGGTTTTTTCATAAGGGGGGATGCTGTCTTTCACACCATAATGGATAAATGTCACCTCCAACCCATCACTGACAAGCACGTTCTCCGGGCTGACAATCAAATGAAGTCTATCATTGTCATGTTGGATGACTTTTTGGATCAATGCGTGGGCAACAAAGAGTTTCACATTTTCTTCTTTATTTTTAAGCGTGCCAAACGGCCTCAAAGGGATCACTGGTCGCACTTTAATGACAAAGTCGTCTTCATTTTGCTCGATTTCTCTCGTAGTGAGCGGATCATAACCGTCTAGTACCCTTGCTTCTAACGTATCATTTAATTGAATTTCTTCATTTTGAAATGTAATGGTATAATGGCCGTTTTCATCTTTTCCTAACTGCATGCCTAGTTGTTCTTCTAAATAAAGCCGTTTTCTCTCACTCATTTTCCCAATTCTGCCCCTCTCCTGTGAGCGATATGTTCACAGTATCACTAAACGATCACCATTTGTGACACCATGGTCTGCCAAGATCTGATCTCCAGCAAGTATCCGCGCTTTGTTTTCAATCCGGATATAATCACCCTCCCGCCGCTGTTGGTTCAGCTTTTCAACTTCCCACACAATGTCGATGAACTTGCGCACAGTGTATTGGTCGGATAGACGCAAATCAATTTCTTTTTCCAAATAATTACGCAAATCAACTGTAACTTTTATGTACACAAAACACCTCTCCCAAAAGAAAGAGCAATCACAATCCACAATAACATGAATCGCGATTGCGCCTTCGTAAAATGAATCAGTATCCAATCCGGCCACGGATTTCTTGGTCCGTTGTTTCCATAACGTTCGCAATATCATCCGTTTGTGTTCCAAGCTCTTCGTACAACTGGATGAGCTCTTCTACGTGCCGCCGTTTGTCTTGCCACTGTTCGGCAAATCCTTGGAATGCCTCCCCTTCCCAAGTAGAACCCAGCTTCATAATACGTGCGTCTCCTCTTTGCAGTAGCTCTTGGTACGATGCTGCATCCGCACGGGTCTCATTTGCTTCTGTACGTAATTCATCTGGTGTCATACGAATTTGTGCCACGAAAAAACCCCTCCTAAAAATTACCTAAATACATAATTATTGTAAGAGTGCTATTCTAATAATGTCAACCTTTTTTGAATATATTCAGGAATCTTGAATCTAATTTCCATTTTTTCTTCTCGTATGATGCTAACGTCACTACTACTCTCATAATCATGATCAACCTCATCATATTTTTCATTTGTTTATACTTTCACATAAAATTATGTTTTTATCAATCGTTGTTTCTGTTACGATAATAAAGAAATCGTGACATACAGTCGAATCTTATCGACGTATGGATAATCATATAAAGAAGGAGGATTTGTAGACTGTGAGAAGCAAGAAAAGCGGTGCCATCAGCCTACTCATCGCCATTCTAATCATAGCTGCGATACCCATCGGCTTTTTTAATTACATTGGGCCTGAACCAATGTTTCGTCCAAAAAACACGACAGAGCAAATCGCAATTGTTAACGAAGATGATGGTTTTCTTCAAGCGAAAGATGACCTCGTTACACTAGGACAAGACGCAATTCTAACGATTGAAGGCGGTGAATCTGAGTACAAATGGCCTGTTGTCAGCCGGGCCGCCGCACAATCAGGGCTAGAAAACAAAGAATACGATGCTGTCATCTATATTCCTTCCTCATTTTCACGTGACATTATGTCGTTTAAGGAGGAAGTACCGAGAATCACCAACATTCGCTTTGAGATATCGCCCCACCTAAACGCGAAAAACCAAGAACGTGTCCAAAAAGAGCTGGAAGCCGCCCAACAAAAGCTGAACGGGCAAGTTACGACCATGTATTGGCGTTACGTGAGTGAAGAAATTAACGAAGTTCAAACGAATTTTGGTAAAATACTAGACAAAGAGATCGATTTTTTAAATGAAATGTACTCGTTTTACGCTCCCAGCTCACAAGAACTTGGGAAAGAAATTGATCGCCAGCGCGAGCGCTTAAGGCAGCTATTTTCCCACTCGAAAGAGACGACAGGTATTGCAGGAAATTCACAAATAACCTTGACAGAAGCAGAAAAGGCTTTTGAAACGCTTACGAACCATATCGACACGTACCTGGCTTATCAAGCAGATGCGGCAGATTCCATACAATTAATCGATCTTGAAAATGAACAGCTGATGAATGAAGCATCCGCCGAGCTCAACGCATTATTAGAAGATGGTGAGAGACGGATCAAAGAAGGCCAAGAACCCTTTCAGCCGCAATTAGAAAATGAAGGAAACAACGTATACGACTATTTGCAAACGATTCGTGTTGGATTAGGTACTCTCGATCAACAAATGCAAGGCTTTAAAACGAATATGAACACCTCTTTTCAGGCATTAAATCGCGAGGTTGACCGCCTGCCGCAGTCATATAGGGATGTCATTAGCAATTACAATCAGCAAGACGATTTGAATGCCTTTTTATCTACAATGGAAGCTACTCTCGTCAAACGTAAGGAGCTGACTCAAAAAACTCCCGATGAGCAGCAGCGGCCAAGTGCACCACAAGATGAATTGAAGGGGCTGAAACCAAGTACGCTTGACGAGGTACAGGGACAAATCGAAACCATAAAAGGATTGCTTACCAAGCTTGAACCGGAAAAAGAGAAACCTGTTCCTGATCCAGAGCCAGATACTGAACCAGGATCACCGGGTGAACAAGACAACGGTCTCGGCCAAGAAGACACATCAGGGAAGTCCGAAGATCATGACCAAGACAATAAAAGGGAATCAGAAGAACAGCCTGAACAACCAGGAGAAGGAGAACCACTGCAACCGGATCCGCCTCAAGATGGCCGTTCCCCATATGCGACCTGGAAAGAAGCAATTGCTCTTATTGAGCAGCTAGAAAATGAATTGAACAGCCAAAAGACAAACATCAAAAACAACGACGAGCTCGTATCCAGTTATAGCGACTACTTAGAAAAACTGCAGCGGTACGTGGATCAATTAGAAGAAAGAACAGAGGCGATGCCGAGCTCACTGATAGAAAAAATTCAGCAGCGCGAAGAGCGGATTTTATCATCCGAACCAGCAAGTAAATTTGCGTCTGGTTTTAAGGATTCTATCGAAAATCGTGACCCCGGCTTACTGATGGACTATTACGGATTACTTTCCGAGCTGGAACTGACCGTGCGAAACTATCGTTCCAGCAGCACTTTAAATCAGGAACATGCAGATGCGGCGATTGAGCAATTTGCTCATATGGGAGAGTTAAGAGAGCAAATCCTTGGAGCACAAGAAAACGTGACATCCTTCATGTTTTTAACCGAGGATATTAAACAATTCCAGAAATTCTCTACAGACGCACGCACTGAAATGGATACTTTCCTTGAAGATACGAATACTCTGCTCACCGACCTAAGTGCTAAAATAAAAGAAGAACAGCAGCTTATTGTATCATTGGTGAATGAAACACATGTACATGCGGCCAGCGCTTTAGAGCAAATAAAAAGTAACCGCAAACCAATCGAAATTGAAGCTGGGCCAATCGAGGGTCTTGACGGAGACCTTGTGCAGGTGAGTCTTCAAGCGTCTCTAATGGAGGTCACACAACTTGGCGATGCAGTATCTTCTCTTAGCAAACGCCAAGACGATTTAATTGGGTCAACGGAAGAAATGTTTGGACAAGTCTCAAGTGTCCAAAGCAAATCTGATGATCTCAATAATCGATGGAAAAAGAGTGTGGATACAACAAAGCTTGTACATGACAATATGAATGACATTCTACATAATGCAATTAACGATGGCTATTACAACGACTACGTATACAAACATTTGTCCAACCCGGTCAACGTTGCTGGAGAACAAGTGGAAGGACCTGCCGAACCGAATACGCCACCGGTTGTCATGCTTGTGATTATCTTGCTCGTCAGCCTGCTGATAGGATATTTGGCTCACCATTATAGGAATTTGCCTATCCCTGTGCATCTATCACTATATGTCATTTTATCTGTTGCTCTTGGATTAATCATTAGCATATACGGGCTCAATATCTATAAAATGTCGGAGGCACAAGCCATTCAATGGTCCATTATTACGGTACTGCTTGTTCTGGCTACATCAGGGGTGATGTGCTTAATGTTCATGATCGGACCATGGATAGGAGCACTCGGGAGCGCTTTAATCATTTTCCTATTTACCACTCCGCTCCTTGATATGGCGTTGCCAAACTTTAGTTCCAATAACCTGATAGCCGAACTATTCGTATCCATTCAACATCAAGAACAAAAGCTCTTCGTACCGGGGGCTATGGTACTAGTCGCCATCACCTGCTTTTCAATCGCAATAATGGTTGCTAAACACATTTACAAAAATCAACAATTACGTCATTCTGCAGAGGAAGAGGAATATGAAGTTTAAACGTTTGACTGTTTGTTGTGGTGTAGCAGCAGTGCTCCTTACAGGGTTTTCTCCCCTTTCTTTTGGGGCGGAAGAACCTACACGTACGGATCCCGCCGAGTATCAAGAGCATGAAATCCGGTCCAATTTACGAAAAGAGCTCACTTCAGAAGAGGCAAAAGAGCCGGTACGTGTACCTGAAGAAGTGCGCAAGTTACAATTCGATCAACCACGAGAACAAGAATACGATGAAATGATTCGTACCCTCTCTTTCACGGGTGAAGATAAAGTCACAACCGAAATGATCGCAAGTCATATTGGACTGTTTGATACAGAAAACCCTTTGCCGCAACAGACAGCCAACAATGATGATTCATCCGTTGCTTGGCTCCCTTGGGCACTGGGTGGCGTTGTGATGGTGCTTTTTTTAACATTGTTTGTATATATCTTGCCAAAAGGATTTCATCAAATGGAGGAGTAAAACATTTTTGGGCTGTCCGAAAAGTCGGTTTTTCGACTTTTAGACAGCACCAGAGATATTAGTGATAAAGAGAGCAACGAAAGAACATAGATGTGTGAATTGAATGTATACACTCATATGACTAAATCGGAGAAAGAAAAACAGCAAAATTCTTCGAAGATCATGTTGATTTTTAACGAAGGGGTATTCAATCCAATTCTCATCCCAGGATGAAAAACCCCTTCCAAATTCTCTCGGGAAGAGGCTGCAAACTTTGATATAACAACGATATTAACGCTTCGTTGCGGAGCACGTCTTGCAGCTTTAATATGGTATTTCTTACGTTCTTTAATTTTTGGGTTTTCACGGCTCATCATTTAATGGAAAACTCCATATGTATCAATATATTTAGTAAGTTTCAATTTCACAAGATTTCAATGAATTGCGCCAAGGGGTATTCAAAGGGTATTCAAAATTTAGATGCTGGCGGGACCATATGTATAAAGACTCTATTACTTCTCAAGCGCTTTATGCAGGAATCGAAAACAAATAAACAGGAACAATGTCAGAAGAAATACTAAAAAAGAAATATAAAGTTGAGTATCAAAAATAAGCAACTTAAACCGATTAAAAACAATAAAGAAAAAGAGCTCACTGCTTCAAAAAAAAGCTAAATGTGGAATTGAATTATAAAATCCTCATAGATGTTTTCTTTTTTAGAAAAAAAGGGTATACTGTACTTAGAAATGAATACATTAAAAACGACTGAAGGTGTTGGAGCACCTTCAGTCTATACAATAGCTCGGTTCCCTTCAAGGGGACTGGCAAGAATGGAAAAGATAATCCACCGGAGCAGCCAAACTCAAGGGTGGATTATTTTTTTTGATTAAATGACAGCAGCGCTATAATTAACACTCCGAACGCAATCATGAGAGATATGCTTTCATATACTGTCATCATAGCACCACCCCCCTTCTAAAAGAACTGGGAGTGATGCCAGCCACCCTTGAGTTAACCGTTATGCTATTGTCCTTTAATTATAGCATTTTTTTTCAATCTGGCTGCAGTCCATCGAAATACGGAAATATTCACACAATTAATCACCTTTATGATATAATAACTGGCAAGCTGCACTTTCTATAAAAACCCTCATTCAAACTGAAACCTCTCCCCATTGAAATGGGGAGGTTCCGGGACCCTAAAGGGTCACGATTCCATTGCGACAAATCGCAATG
>NZ_JBFEGN010000060.1:0-25011 GCF_047228825.1 Siminovitchia jepli | reverse complement strand
AAGTGGAGGAAATTGGAAAAAACACCAGGATAACATCTTATTTACAGGGTTTTAACAACCTATATCACGGATTCAGGTAAGAGTTATTTCCATAGGAAAGATTTCGGACTTCTTCTCTGAAAACAGCCATCTTCTGCCCGTACTAGTTAAAAGAATAAAAACACCGTTCTTTTTTTCTTGCATAAAACTTAAAGAAGAGTTGGTAATCGGTTCATTATCACTTTCAAAAATGTTTATTTCTTTCAATTGCTCGCCGACACCAGGGGCGTCTTTGACAACTAAACCGATTTCACTGATATTCAAAATGTTATTTATTGAAAACGGGGTTTCTCTAACCGGGTTTTCATTATAGCGGGCTATGAGTTCGACAATATTTCCTGCCGGGTCTTCAAAATAGCAGGCATGTGCAGGCCAAAACGAAAAATCTGCCTCGTCTTCTCCATCTTCTAATAGAAGCGTTGTTTTTCCTTTCAACCATGCCTTTGCTTCTTGAAATTGATTGGATGGAATATTAAAAGCAAAATGATAATATGGTTCTCCTGTTACATTTTCATTATGAAATTCCAAAATGCTTGTCCCTGTTTGAATTTGAAACCGATTTGGGCTTTCATCACAAAGAGAAAAACCTAATTGTTTCGTATAAAACTCCTTCATCGCTTCCAATTTATCTGTTTGTAATTTTAGTAACTTTATTTCCATAAATATTATATCCTCCCTCTATAAGCGAGATTGCCAATTTCGAACTTTGCTTTTTTTCTGCTGCTATATGTGCAGAGTTTCGCCTAAGTTCAAGATTTTCAGTTGATCTTTATCCAGTTGCAGACGATCCCATTCTTGATGAAGGCGGGATAGCGCTTGTTCGGCTGTATCATCGGCGAGACGGAATGCACCGTAATGCATGGGGATGAACTTCTTGGCGTTTAGGTCGAGGAATGCCAAGATCGCTTCTTCGGGAGTCATATGTGATTCCTGCATAAACCATTCGGGTTCATAGGCGCCGATCGGCAGGATCGCCGTATCGATTTTGTAGCTTTCGCCAATCATTTTATATCCGCGGAAATAACCGCTGTCCCCGGCGAAGAAGATGCTATGGCCAAGTTCTCCGGACTTTTGGATCAGCCAGCCTCCCCAATGCGAAGTGTTCATATCCCATAGTGTGCGCCGTGTCCAATGCTGGGCCGGCATCATCGTGAAGGCAACTTCTTGAATGATGGTACTTTGCCACCATGGCATCTCCTCTACATTGGAGAATCCTTTGCGGCGGAGCATCCGGGATAGCCCTTCCGGAACGAGCAATGCAGGGCTGCCGGGTAATGCTTTCAATGAGCGAATATGTAAATGATCGTAATGTGCATGAGAGATGAGGACAATATCGATCGGCGGCAGTTCATGGATGCTGAGGCCAGGATCAGACTGGCGTTTGGCGAAGCCCATCCGCAAAGCCCATACGGGATCGGTCACGATGTTAAGTCCTCCGCATTGAATCAAAAAAGTCGAATGTCCGATCCATGTAATCGTGTTTTTCGTACGGTTCGTTTGCAGGAATGAAATCTCCTTCACGTCACTTTGCGGCACGACATAGCTGAGATCAGGTACTTTCGCCCTGCGTTCGCGCTGCCATTTTCGTAAATCCTTCAATGACTTATTTGCCAATACTCCATCGAGATTGCTATAACGTTTTCGTTTCATAAGCCTGTACTCCTCATGACGAAATCTGTTTAGGTGAATAAATGACGTATCAGTTCGGAACCATGCACAAATAATTTGGGCGCTGCTTTGCATGATAAGTTCCTTTGCAGCCAAACAACACCCCTTACTGCTCATTGTAAATCTTATTTTTTTCATTATCCTGCCAGGAAAAATTTTTGCTTAATAATATGGCCGTCTTGGCTATTTTATTGACAGAAAACAATTTCCGTTTTTTTAAAATTCTTTTGTGTTTCATCACTCTGCAATTTATGCCCTGAAATGGAATAACTAATTTACTTCTAAAACAAAGGCATAAAAGGCGTCACCATGAGATAAATTCGCTTCTTTTTCATCCATCCACCATACGCCATAAGAATAATAATAAACTCCGCTTTGTGCAGGTGCGGTAAAACGGTTATCTTTAACCATGACTTCAGTTTCCTTGTTGTTACTCATTTGTACAACATGAAATTCATTCGGTTTCGGTTCATAGTCCATCACAAAAGTTATAGTTTCACCGGGTTTAACTTTTATAGGCTTTTTGTCTTTTAAGAGCTCAATTGGCCCAGCAGTATCAACACAGGTACCTTTTCCTCTACTATTCCAACAATAAGTGCCCAGTGTTGTTTCAAATCTTTCATTATCAATCTCTATAAAAGCTTTTGGCGGCTTTTCTTCTAACATCACCTCATTCGAACATCCAATCAGGTTAAGTCCAATAAGACATATTAATGTACATAACCATTTATTCATTCATGCACCTCGCCCCCTAATAGACGGTCTCTATTTATTGTTTTGCAAATACAGTTGATTCGATTTATAACCAAAGAACAAATACGAGATAATTGCCAGCGGAACAAACGACCAAGCCAGTCCCCGCATCAGTGCAAATGGTGTTTCAAATAGAAAGGAAAACCAGAAAGATGCTCCCGTCTTATCCCATAAACCAGGTGTAAAATAGAGCTCCTTTGGATTAATTAACGCCTTGAAATTCATGATATCTGTCAAATAAAATACTACTAACAGCGGTATAAAACTTATCGCCGATTCAAAAAACATATTTGCAACTCTTTTATATCTGGCAGCTTTTGAATGATTATCGGAAAAAATCTCATCCCCGGCGGTATCGTCTATTTTTTTAAAGTATTGAAACCCTGAGCTTTTGGTGCCGGCGAGATGTTTCCAGCCACTGTCCTCAAACATCGTACAATAATCGATGAAATCCTCCTTTTTATTGAATTTTCTGAAGTCCATTTTTATAGTTGCTGTTTCAGGAACTCCCTTTTGAAATTGATATCCGAATAAAATATTTTGTAAATGGTAACCGTCATTCGCCATTTGCTCCAGCCATTTTTCTTCTTTTTCAAAGTCGATAAAGAATTTAAACTTATACATTTTCTACCCCTCCGTTACCTGACATTGCCAAAGGCAGCATTTTTTCAGTTATCTGGACAATGTGCTTCATTCGTTCGCAGTCCAGTCGCAATACCTCTCGGCCCTTCTCTGTGATGACATATGTTTTTCTCCGTTTATCCGTACTTTTTACTGCAGTAATGAATTGCTGTTTTAGTAAGTTTTCAATTGCTCCATACATCGTACCTGCAGCAATCTTCACATTGTGATTACTTAGCTTCTCGACTTTTTGCATCATAAGATAGCCATGAGCGGGCTCAAGTGCGGATAATAAAATATAATAGGTTGTTTCAGTCAATGGTAAATATTTATTTAACTCCATATCATTAATCACTCCCAATTTCCCAACTTATATACAGTCTAACTATACAGTTACAGTATATATCGTTGAACTGTATAAATCAATAATAATATAATTGGATAATCGGAAAATAGTGTGGTATGAGGGTTAAAAAGCCCCCTCCTCCTTTGCCTTAGCTTGAGAAAAAAGAAACACGCCAAAAACGGTCCGTTGATCGAAATAAGTAATAAAGCCTTGTCCGCCAGAGAAATATGGCAACTGTATGATATTGACGGATAAAGATGGGCAGGTTCATCACATCAGGGGTTTCAGGCATCCCGGAAACAAAACACAGAGACATTTACAAAAAACTGGAGTGAAAGATCCGTTAAAAAGAGAGAGCAGAATAGCCGGAAAAAGGTTGTAGTGACCAAAATAAAAACAAATATCCCGGGAAGACGGGATTTCTAAGCATTTTTGTCGAAACTTGGGCTAAAGGAAAATGAATATTGGACATGAATAAAGCCGATTTTTCCTATGATGGAATTCATCGGCAACAACAGAAGTTCTTTATCGCCTTAGAAGGCGATTTCTTATTCCCTTTTAAACCGTAGTTAATGCTTTCCGCAGCACTTTTTATATTTTTTGCCACTCCCGCACGGGCATGGATCGTTTCTGCCAATTTTCTTTTTTTCTTCCGGCTTGGTTGGTGAGGTTGGGATCGGTTTTAACAATTTCTTTTCTTGTTCAAATAATTCATCAGATGTATAGCCTTTAAGTATCCATTGTCTCGTATCATTCATAAGATGAATAACCTTTTCCATGCAAGCCTGGATACCATCAAGGTCTGTAAATTCCAATCTGGTTTGCAAAAATGAAAAAATATCCTTGGGACCATGGTCGATTCTCGTTGCATACACACACTCTTCTGCAATGAGCTCTGCCTCTTCTTTTGTGATTTCATAATTTTGTGTCAGAAAATGAACAAACTGCCTGAAGCCTTTCGTCTGATCGACAAAACCCGGCTCGCCGGCTTTTAGCAGCTGCTCTTTCGAAAACGGGAAAAAATCAAGATCTTTCCGAAGTTTATGTTCCTTTTTTACTTGATCCGGATCAAATACCCGGATGTTGGACAAGCCGGCTTGTTCAAACCGGGTTTCCTGATAATAGGATTGGGCATTATCCATTAAAGACAAATACTCCGATAGAATGAAATCATATGCTGAATATTTTTCAATAAACTTTGTTAATTGATTGATCGTAAGGGTACCGTAATAGTAAAGCAATCCGTACGTAAGCCTGATCCATTCCGTGTTTCTTTTCATGATGGACAGAAATTTTTTGTCGTTCACGATTAATGACAGCGGTTCGATCAGATCCTGCGGTATGGCGAGTATCCTTTCCCCTTGATGGGTGCCCGTGAAAATGAAGCCTGTTGAACGCAAATATTCAACTTGAATTTCTTCTAATTCCAAAGGACCAGCTAATATATATCCGCCATTCTGGATTATTTTTTGGAGGAGTTTGCAGCGTTCCAGATCCATCCATAAACAAATTTGACCAAGCATTTTGGGAATCTTTTCTTGAAATAATTCAATTAATTCCCCCTTGTTCAAACGGCTTGCCCCTTTTATCCCTGTACGGTTTCTGATGTCACTCAATTCGTCTTTTGTCAGCTTTGAAAGGCCATCATACAAAGTAATGGGAACAGCCATGTCGCCCCAAATCTTTAATTCTTTCCTTTGCCGGATTTTGGCAGTTGTTTCCTTCAGCTTGTCCAAAGCAAAAAGCATTTGTTCAAGCTCTTTTTCACTTAAATTCCCAGTCAACAAAAATCACTCCCTTTTTTGCGGGATAAAGTGTTTATGCTCAATAGAATGCTGCTCATATTGTAAACAAAATAATAATATTTGGTCGTCATTCTAACTTTAATTACCAATTGGAGTCATTTCCATTTTCCCTAAAAACATAATAAAATGAAAGCAATATGAATTTTTATTCACGAAACCGAAAGAGGGAATCCTTTTTGAAGTTTTTTAGAATACTTCTTATTTGTTGTTTAGCCGCTGGATTCTTTTTATATATCCAAAATAAGGATCAAACGGTTTCGGATGGCCAATCCGCCCTAAGCAGCATTCACTCCTATATTGAATCTTTTTTAAAGAAGCCGGAAGTTGAAAAAATAAGGAGTGTTTTGGCGGAGGGGTTCCAGGCGCTTGCGGAAAAACTGCAGGAGCCGGATGAAACGAACGGGGAGCAGCCGAAACTTGTCAAAACCCCCGATTTGAAAACCCCGCAGGAGCAATCTTTTTCCATTCACAATATAGAAATTGGAGATTCAAAGGAAGAAGTTGAAAAACAGGCCGGACCGGCACAAAGGGCATCCTATAATGAATATGGGGTCAAATGGCATGCGTATCATCAAAACTATCAAAATTTCTTTATGGCATCGTACGATGGGCAGGGAAAGGTGAACGGCTTATATACAAATCAGGATCTGATTTCGTCCAGACTCGGGATCATGATCAACACACCGAAGGTATCTGTGGTGAAAAAGCTCGGTGAACCGATGAAGGGAATTCAAAAAGGCTTTGTACTGTATCAGGTTCAAAATGACGGCGAATACCATCTGTACGAGCTCGACAATTGCTATGTAACGGTCTTTTTCGATCAGCATAACGATGACAGGGTAACTGCCATGCAAATCATCCGCAAAGATCTGGAGGAGCATAAAAAAGGTTTTTTTGCCGACGGGAACAAGGCGCTTCGGGAAGGGTTTGAATACCAGCTTTTTGATCTGACAAATGCCGCAAGGGTGAAAAACGGGCTCCCTCCCCTTTCATGGGATGACCGTGTCAAAATGACGGCACGCGGCCACAGTGCAGATATGGCCAAAAACCAATATTTCAGCCACGAAAATATAGACGGCCTTTCCCCTTTTGACCGCCTGGAACAGGATGATATCACTTACAAGGCTGCAGGCGAAAATATTGCTGCCGGCCAGGTGAGCAGCATCTTTGCCCATGAAGGGCTGATGAACTCGCTCGGACACCGGGAAAACATATTGAATCCCCATTTTAACGCATTGGGCATTGGTGTTGCCTTTGATAATGAATCCAAACCGTTTTATACGGAAAACTTCCTGGGGAAATGAAAAAAGCTGTGATTTGCAGCTTTTTTCTTCAATGGGTCGCTTCCTGCAATGAAAAAATGTCCATCCAATCCGCTTCAAATTCAATATTGCATTGTTTGCAATGAAATGCACATGTCCCCAAATCTTCTTTTCTGCGTTTACTCTTCACTTATTTTTCCTCATTTTAACATTTTTTCGGCGATTAATCTGTAGGAATGGATCCTGTCCCCCGGTGAATGAGTGATCGTCAAGATCATGATTTCTTCCGCTTTATACATTGCCTGCAGCGTTTCCAGTTTGTGCTTGATCTCATCGGGGTTCCCGATCATCATCTTCTTTTTCATTTTTTCCAAGGCCGCTTTTTCCTTTGAATCCGGCTTATATTTTTTAGCGTCCGGAATGGACGGAACATGGTGCATGCTTCCCTTTTCTCTTTGCAAGGACCAGACGAGCCAGCTTGATGCAATATCTTCCGCTTTTTCAGCCGTTTCGGCACATACCGCCGAAACGGTTATCATCACACGGGGCTTGCTGTTTTGTTTCCTCGGCCGGAAACGTTTCATATATTGCAGGATAATGGCTTGTCCGTCCTGGTCAGTCATAAAATGTCCAAATGTATAAGGAAGACCGAATTCCGCTGCCAATAACGCACTTTTTTGGCTTGTGCCCAAAAGCCAGGGAGCCGGCGCGATTTCCGGAATGGGAGATGCCGACAATGTCTCATACTGGTTGTCAGTCTGAACCCCTCCTTCCAAAAACGCAAGCAGATCCTTCACAAGATCGGGCATATTCCAAACGTTTTGCAAAAAATGTTCAGATAGCGCATTCGCGGCTGCTGCAGAACCGCCCGGCGCCCTTCCGATTCCGATATCTACCCGCCCCGGGAACAATGTTGCCAATGTATTGTAAATTTCGGCCACTTTATACGGTTTGTAATGCGGCAATAACACAGCCCCCGGGCCGATCCGGATTTTCTTTGTGTTTGCGCCGATATAACCGAGCAGCACCTCCGGGGCAGAGCATGCAAGCCCGGGCAAATCATGGTGTTCGGCAATCCAATAGCGTGAGTATCCAAGGGACTCCCCTGCTTGTGCCAATTTCAAAGATGCTTCAAGCGCTTCTTTAGGTGTTTGATTGGAAGAAATGGGTGCCTGATCAAGTATGCTTAATTTCATATGCCATGCATCCTTCTTTGACTTTTACCCCATTGTATCACTTTGATGGTGGTTGCGCCTCCAAATGCAGTTTCTTATTCAACTCGGCGGCTGCAAATAGCGCTTCTTTGTCCTCATGAATATCACCGGGTTTGTTTCCATTTCCTATGATATACCCTTCAAAGGAAATGCCAATAAAATCAAAAATATATTGAAATTGTTGAATCATCGGCAAACCTTTCAAGCGCGGCTGATCTCCCCCTGCCGCAATGACAAAAGCTTTTTTGTTCTTCATCGCTTCTTTGAAACCGGGATACCTGGCATCTCTTAATGTTTGTGACCAACGATCGATAAAATTTTTCATTATCCCTGACATGCTATACCAATATATTGGTGTAACAAATAAAAGAATGTCATTTGGCATGATTCGGTCAATGATCGGATCATAATCATCATTGACAGGATGAAATCCTCCCTCTGCGTGCCGCAGATCTTCAATCGGGTGAATGTGATAATTCCTTAAATAGACTCTTTCCGCAGTTATTCCTTGTAAAATATTTTCCGCCAATATTTCTGTATTGCTCTCCTTGCGGGTTCCTCCGTAAATAACTGCTATCGCCATTATCAGACCTCTCCTTTACTCTGTTGTTTGTAGTTGTTGCTTATTTACAATCAGTTTACTATTAAAGAAATGGAAACAAAATGGGATGTGACCATATTCAAAACCGGGGGATGGTCAGGAACCTGTTACCCCTTATACACTTTATTTGATAAAAACCGATTTTTAAAGCATCAAAAGTATTTAATTTACCAACATCAACCATCCTCAAGAAATATAAAATTATCTATCGGTTATGGAAGTGGCGTGTTATTATTCTTATATTTATAACGTATTTTTCTAAAGGAACATTCATTGCCAAATGTCATTAAAACGAATAGAAAAAAACCGATTTTCCTTGCTCTTAGGAAGAATCGGTTTTAAATTTTATTTAGGGAGAATATCACTTTTTAAAAATAGAGGATATGATTTCATCATAGCTCATTTCACTGTCCACTTTATACATGCCAGGGCGCAAATGATTTTCCACCCCTTTTTTCTCAACATTTTTGGAAAACTTGAATCCATCATCAACAAGTTTCGCTTTTTCAAGCATTTTGCCCACATCGATGCTGGTCATTCCTTGTGTTACATTGATGATGACTGTATTTACCTCTTTTTTGTCTTTATCTTGGTCTTTTATTTCTTCCTGTGCTGCTTTTTTCGCTTCCTCCACACTTTTATCATATTCTTCCGCTGTTTGTACAATAAAGCCCGCTGACTCCAGTTCAGCTTTCATTTCTTCATTGCTAGGCTTGATGATCTTGCTTTCTTCCTTCTTTTTTTCCGTTGTTTCAACAGGAGGTTTTGAAGCTTCCGTTCCGACTGTGAAATAGGCAGCGCTGCAAATGACCGTGGCCAGAAAAATTCCGGCTGCAAAGCCGGCCAAGCTGTTAATTTTCATTTGCAACTTTTCTCCTTTCACTCTTTGGTGCTATGTAGGTATCGATGATTTGTCTAATTTCATTTTCCGGCATGCGTGTTTTCCGGGCAATACTATCAATAGAATATTTGCGTTTATAAAGATCAAGCACTTCACGCAAAAAATGCCTTTCCTGCACCGGAAGCTCAATTCCCGCCTTGTTGACGATAATTTCGATGTCATGCTCAATATTTGAAATCATATCACGCAATTCATTGATTTCGTTCATATTGGTTATGTGAAGAATATCTATTTCCTCCTGCCGTTCTTTTGATTCTTTGCGGGAAGAAACAAAAGATATGATAAGCAGCAAAGCCGATAAAGCAAACAGACCAGCCAATATCCATTCCATTAAACAAACTCCCCCTTCTTTTTAAATTACTCCGCTAATATTATACATCGCCAACTTAAATTTTTCGACTTGAATATGGGAAATATGACAAAAGGCATATGCTTTAGTAAAAAAATCCTTAAAAAAAGGGTCTATTTTAGGAGAATGTGTTTAAAAAAGACAGTATGCCCAACTTTCAACAAAAAACCGAACTTCCCACAAGGAAAATCGGCTGTTTTCGGCAGAATTATTTTGTTCGAAACAAGATCGCTTTTGATTTCGCCACCAGTTCTTCTTGATCGTTGTAAATGAGGCACTCTGTGTGAACCAATGTCTTGCCCGCTTTTTCAATCCGGGCTTTAGCAGTCAATTGTGAACCTGCAGCAGGTTTCAAAAAAGAAACATTCAAATCAACCGTCAATGCCCGCTGGACGCCGGCCTCATTTGCCGGAACGAGGTTCGTCATGGCCACATCGGCCAAAGAAGAAATAACGCCTCCATGCACGACTCCGGCACTGTTTATAAACAGGTCCTGAATAGGTACGGTAATTTCCAAATGTTGATCATCCCGCTTTTTATATTGAAAGCCCAAAAACTCGTCAAGTGGCTGCTTTATGAACATGTGTTCACCTCTCAATCATCTTCGTCTCCATGTTAGCCATTGGCAATAGGATCCAGTTGGCCAAATTCATTGATGATTGATCCGTTTTAGTTTACATGGCGTGAAGATGTTTTAATATTGGATAATTTATTTTTTAAGTTGGCCCGATCCCGTTTCATCTTATTTAAACGATTTGTAACCACTTTTTTTCCATATTCTTTTGGTGCTGAGGCGATTAAAATAACGTTTTCCTTATCCTTCAATTGATAAACCCCCCAGTAATTTTTTGACAAAATAACAATAGGAATAACCCTTTGATTCCAGTATAGCATGAAGGATGTCTTCCTGATAAGTTTGGAGTTTAAATTGATCCCATCCCCCCAATAATGGAAGATGGAAGCAAAAAATATAGGGTCCCGCTTTAAACAGAAAATAACACGTCCTTTTTTCAATCGAATAATAAAGTTTTTCATTATTCAGATGATCATGGTGTGTTTGCACAACAAATGATGTAAAATCATCCAAAGGAAAGTCTTCAGGTGTGGCAATTCCATCATATTCTTTACAGATCATTTGGTCGCCCATTTTTTCATAAACTGTTACAGCATTCGAATCCATAATGGCCCCAATTGATTCTTGATGATATTTCGTTTGTTGTGCAAAAATATCGAAGCCCGTCATTTGTGATCGCAATATCGCCAGGAATCGCCTCCAATCACTTATCTCACCATTATGAAGCAAACCAATCAGTTCCAGAGAGTTCTCATAATAGTCGCCGTATACTTGGACATGCTCAATGCTTTCTTCAATCTCCGGACGAATGTTTAACAAATTGTATGCTTTCCTTAAACAAAGAAGAGAAATAAGCTTTTATATTGGATGCTATTTCTGTACCAATGGAACATTTTTCAAAATAAATTCCTTTTTGTTCAAGATCATATAAAAAATACCAAACATAAGGCTCAACATGAAAAGATTGAACGTCAATATTCTGATCTATTAAATGTAACATGGAATCAGGCGCTTTATCATGTTCTTGTACATAGCTTTCAATAGCTTTCAGAATTTGAGGACGAATTTGTTGGAAATAGGTATTTAGCACTTCATCGAATACATAAACAATTAAACGCTTCTTTTCGTGATATGCCCGCAAAAATTCCAAATGCGTGACAGTTTTTCCTTCATCCTCTAACATGGTACCAGCTTTATCTGCAATAAAAAGAAGGAAAATGTCACTTTTGGAAACGTATTCTAAACAAGTTTGAACAGAATCCTCGTGGATATATCTCATCGAATCTTCAAATCGTACAGGTTTATGCCCTATGCTATGGATAGCTTCAAAAGCTGATTTTCTGATGGAAGTAAGGGAATCTTGAGCAACAGAGCTAATAAAAATCGTTGTCTGATCCATAAATACTGCTCCTTCATTTCTCTTTAAGTGCGTGTTCAAAAAATAAATCAGAAGGGCGACTAAAGGCACCACGTCCTGTGGCAACGTCGACAAGCACATCCTGTGCGTCGCAAGAAAGTTGAGGCGGCGAAGTTTTGAGCAGCGCAAAAACGAGTCAACGAAGAGATTTTCCGCATATCTTTGGCGACTTTTTGAACAACCTCTTTAATACATTTATTTTTATCTGACTTGATGATGATCATTGGGTGAACAGTGAAGAAATAATAGACGGATCCACATTTCCTCCCGATACAAGAGCAACAATTCTTTTCCCTTCCGCGTTTCTCTTCATCGCCCCTGCCACCGCCACTGCTGCGGACGGTTCAATCACCTGTTTCATGAAAGTAAAAACACTCGTAAATGCTTCTTTGATCTCTTCTTCCTCAATCAAAACAATATCATCGACATAACGCCGGACAATCGGGAAAGTCAATTCTCCCGGAATGGAAGTGCGCAATCCGTCTGCGATTGTTGTGGTGGCACCGATGTTGATTCTCTTTCCTTCTTTAAAGGATTGATAGGTATCGGCGGCGATCGCCGGCTCTGCACCAATGATACGTACCTTTGGATTTGATTCCTTAACAGCCGGTGCGACTCCGGAAATAAGCCCGCCTCCGCCGATTGGAACATACACCTCGTCAATGTTGTCGAGCTGTTCCAATATTTCCAGGCCTGCTGTTCCCTGTCCTGCCATGATGTGCGGGTGGTCGTAAGGAGGAATGAATGTTGCGCCACTTTCTTCACATATGGCTTTGGCGCGGTCAATTCTTTCATCTGATGTTGTGCCGCAATATTCAAGCTGTCCATTGTACGCCCTGATGGCTGCTTCCTTGCAGCGGGCAATATCTTTTGGAACAACGATCGTTGAGCGAATCCCCAGCACATTGGCGATATACGCAACCGCTTGGCCGTGATTGCCGGAAGAAGCAGCCAATACATGTTTTATATGGTCATTGGCCGCTTTTATAACTAAATTGGCCGCTCCTCTAATTTTAAACGAACCGGTTTTCTGTAAATGCTCACCTTTTAAAAACAAATCATTTCCGGTTTTTCCGGAAAGCGTACCGGAGCTTATGACAGGTGTCCGCTTTACGAAATGACCTATTCTTTCTCTCGCTTCCTGTATATCTTTCAACTCAATCATTGCGTATCCTCCTTGCCGCAAAAACAAGAAAACTTGGCGGCCGCAGCCAAGTTTTCTTGTCGACGAATTATTGTACGGCTTGATCCTTCGCTAAAACGGTTTTAATATGTTCCACTGAATCCGGATCCTCAAGCCCGGTAATGTCTCCGGCGATATCACCTTTTAACACGATTTCTTTCAACAGACGGCGCATAATTTTTCCGCTGACCGTTTTTGGCAATGATTCTGTAATGATCACTTGTTTTGGCTGGGCGATTTTTCCGATATTCTGGATGATCGCATCCGAAATTTGCTTTTTGATCTCTTCCTCATTGTCCGCTTGTTCGGAAAGTCTTACAAATATAAAAGGAACCTCACCTTTGATGGGATCCGGAACGCCAATGACGGCCACTTCCGCCACGCCGGGCGTTTCCAATACGGCGCTCTCCATCTCCATCGTACTGAGCCGGTGGCCGGCCACATTAAAGGCATCATCTGAACGCCCCACGACCCAGAAATGCCCATCGTTGTCTTTTAACGCAATATCACTGGCAAAATAAGCCCCTTCTACCTGGCTAAAATAGGCTTGATAATATCTTTCCGGTTCTTTCCAAAGGGTGCGGCAAAGCATTGGAAACGGTTTGCGGATAATCAGGTTTCCAAGGGTCATCGGCGGTACCGGTTTGCCTTCATGATCAACGACATCCATATGGGCGCCAAGAAACTCCACGCCTGCCGACCCCGGTTTCATTGGGGTTAACCATGCGGCACCGGCCAAAGGGGTTCCCGCTGTTTCTGTCTGTCCCCACGTATTGTTGACATATATTTTCTTTTTCCCAAGCACTTCATATGTCCAATGCCATGTTTCGGGATCGAACGGTTCACCCACCAAAGCAATGACATCCAAACAATCAAGATGGTACGGCTTAATCGCTTTTTCTCCCAAGCTTTTGAGCATGCGAAGGGCAGTTGGAGCCGTAAACAATTTCGTTACCCGGTATTTGTCAATCATTTGATAAATGCGGTCTTTTTCGGGATAATCCGGCGCGCCCTCATAAATGACAGTCGTCACCCCGTTTGCAAGCGCTCCTGCAATGCCCCATATATGCATGGTCAGCCAGCCGATATCAGCCGAACACCAGAACACGTCATCCCGCTGAAAGTCCATATGGTATTTTGCGTAAATATAGTTTTGGACAACAAAAGCAATGCCCGAATGAACGACCCCTTTCGGTTTTCCGGTCGTTCCGCTCGTGTAAAATACGATCCCTGGTTCATTTGCTTCCACACGTTCGGGTTCACATTCAATGCCGACCGTTTTACGGATTTCATGCCACCAGACATCGCGTCCTTCCTTCATATTCGGATTCGTATTTAATCTGTTGACGACGAGAATGGTCGTTACAGAAGGGATGGAATCAATCACGCGGTCTACTTTTTCTTTTAACGGGATGATTTTTCCGCGGCGAAAGCTCGCATCGGCTGTAACGACTACCTTCGGTTCGTAGTTGATTAACCGGTCTTTTAACGCCCTTTCGGAAAATCCGGAGAAAATGGAGTTGTATACCGCTCCCAGCCTGAAGCAAGCCAATACGGCAATAAATGCTTCCGCCAGGTTGGGGAGATAGATGGCAACAGCATCCCCTTTTTGCACGCCGAACGATTTGAGAGCGTTTGCAAATCTGTTTACTTCGGCAAGGAGCATATTATACGTGTAAAATTGCGCATCCCCATTTTCACCTTCCCAAATGATCGCTGTTTTATTCCCCAACCCGTTTTCTATATGGCGGTCCAGTAAATTCACGCTGGCATTGCTAATTCCGCCTTTAAAAAAGGAAAAGTCGGGGAGATCCCCGGAAATGGTTTCTTCCCATCGTTCATACCAAAATAACTGTTCCGCAGCTTCCTCCCAAAACTTTTCCGGATCTTGTTTGGATTTTTCCAGGATCATTGCAAACGTTTCTTTGCTTCCATCTGCCGTTCGACGGATTTTTTCCTCCCGCGGCTCAATGAGCAAACTGTTTTCAACGACATTTTGAATACCGGCCGTGTCCATCATGTTTCCTCCTCGATTTGTTTTGTGTTTATCCTTTTATTTATACTTCGAGCTTATTTTCTTTTTTCCTACTAAATAGCGTAAAATTTTTAAAAAATTATATTGATCGCTGTTTTTTTGCAAGGCAAATAACCTTTTTTACCGTGAGCACCCCTTCATCTCCTGATTGTTTAAAGGATGTGCCCAGCAGCGAAAACCGGAAAAACGGACATCAAGAGTGAGTCATGCTGTCATTATGGGTCCCGACGCCGTAACAGCGTCGGGAATGGTCTTATGGTTGTACTTTGTTGGGCGGTCAAGTTTTTTGTTGTTGGACAATCAATTAATAATCCCGTGACGGATGATTTTTACATGGAATGCGGCTTCAATCGGAATTTCAGGGTAAACTTTTTTCCAATCGTTTTTTTTCCATGTGGAATGATGGTACGCTTGCACTTTTTCTCCGAGCCCCAGTGAATCATTATTGGCCTCTTGCATTTTCGCCAAGGTCTTTTTCGCGATTTTATTTAACTTGTTCTCTATTCTTCTTGAAAGGTCTTTCACTTCTTTTTCTTCATTTAAATGATCTATTGCATATTCATCAATCTCCACTTCGAGCTTTACATTTACCTTTGCATGAATTTGTCCGTTTTTTACATTCACCTTTATGTTTCGTTTGTTGCCCCGTACGGCAATATTTACAAAGTTCTTTTCATGCTTTTTTTTGTCGCTGCTTATTTTTAGGTTTAATGTTGTGCCTTTTGGCTTTTGATCCGACAGAATCAGGAACATGCTCGTTTCCTTTATGTTCAATGTGCCTGTAAATCGATCACCATTGAATAATGCCAAACCTTTTACGTTAGGTAGTTTATCCTGCTTTAAACTAACATAAGGCAGCACAAGATCTTTCCCTTCTGATAGAATAATTGGACAAGCGCTTTGCACATTTTCATTTTTCGTAATTCCCGCATCTTCCGCACTATCAAGAAGCTCTGAATAAACATCACTGACAAGCATGGACTCCCCCGTCTTGGCAGATAATGCATCCTTTGCTTTTCCGTCAAAGACGGCCAACGTGGCATTTAACGGACCTCGCAAATCCCGATAAATGGAATCCAAAGTTGGAAAAATGCCATGGGAAGCCAATTGTTTACCCAAAAAAATGACCTTTGCTTTGGAGTTGTCAAATTTTTCGGGAATAATCTGGTCCATATGATTTTCGGCATATTTGACTGTATCCCCGGTTTGAGATAATACTTTACTGTCATTTAAAGGTAAACTTTGCTGGCCGCCACCACGATTGCTTTTCGGAAAGGTAACCGTTTTGAGTATCTTTTCGTCGTTTGTCCGATCGTATCCAATGGCTAATACAAGGCTGTGTTCCTTTAATAAGCGCTGATCCCAGCATCCGGCAAGAATGATGGCCAGTATGGCTGCCCAAATAAAAGCTGATCGATTATTCATCCGCTGCTCCCCCGCTCCTTCTTGTTGAAAATGATGGAAATGAGAAGAACTAAAACCGGCAAGCCAAATGCGAAAGGAAAAATAAACAGCTCCTGGATCCTGGATATTGACTCTATGTCATACGTTCCACGAAAAGTCATCGCCGACAAAAAGCATATGCCTGCAACCACGATGACGTAATTTTTTATTTTATTTGAATTCATGACAATGGACAGCCCCAATGAGGAGGCGTATAACATCGTCATGAATGTAGTAGCCACCAGGACAATCCACATCGACGTAAACAGCAAATCCGGCCTTTCAATGATTCGAAAAGAGAATGATTTAATTAAATATAAAACAGGTTCAGGTACAAGCTTCAATTCTCCCGGACTAAAAAAGAGCAAACACGTTAAGACCAAGAATGAATAAAAAAGTGTAATAAAGATATTGGCAATCGTCGCTGCTTTTAGTACACCCCTTTTATTTGATTGAACAAAAGGATGGATGACCAACAATAGCTCGAATCCCTGAAATGTATACAGGGCGGGCTGTATACCTTGAATGACTGGATGGACTCCATTGCTTCCGACAGGCAAAATATATGTAATATTTGCATCTTTTAAGGCATAGGCAGACAAACCTATAAATCCGATTAAAACAACGGAGGAAAGTACAAAGAAACGGGCCATGAGCTGCAGATTATCTTTTACAAGATAAACCGCTGTAACCACCATCAGCACGAGCAATAGCCATTTGGGTGTCAGCGGCATCATCCAGGCTTTGAGGATATAGGAAAATTTCGCGAGTACCAGACCTCCAATGCCGATAAAATACATGCTATATAAGATGACGATCATTTTCCCGATCCATTTTCCAAAGATAGATTGGACAATCCCATACAAATGACTTGATGGAAAACGCATCATTAATGCTCCGAATAAAAGGATCGTAATTTGAATGATGACTCCCGTTAACAAAACAGATATCCAACTGTCTCCCTTTGCCTCCATAAAAACGTCAAAAGGCAAAGTAATGACACCTACTCCTACCTGGCTGTGAATCAATAAAAAGATCAACTGAAATTGGGTTATTTCTTTTTTAGCGGCCATGCTTTTCCCATTCCCTTGATGCCCTTTGTTTGACCAGCTTTTCCGCTCTTACATTATTGGGACGCTCGTTCAGTGTCCAGATTGGAAAACGGACTATGGCATCCTTTAAATCTTTTAATTGCAAGGGAGCAAAAGGCGCGATATACGGCGTCCCGAAGGATTCCAATTTGCACATATGAATGATGATGATCATTAAAGCGAATACAATGCCGACAAATCCGAGAGTGGCTGCGGCAATCATGATTGGAAAAGAAAGAATGCGGACTGTATTTCCCATTTCATAAGAAGGTAAACAAAATGACATGATCGCAGTCAAGGCAATGACAATCACCATCAAGTTTGACACCAGGCCTGCATTGATGACTGCATCCCCGATAATAAGACCCCCGACAATACCGATTGTCTGGCCGATTGGCGATGGAAGCCTGACTCCTGCTTCACGTATTAATTCAATGGTGATCGCCATGACGAGCGCTTCAAAAAACGGCGGAAACGGAATATCTTCAATAGAGCTTTTTACAATCGTCACCACATCATATGGAATAATATCAAAATGAAATGCAACCACAGCAATGTATATGGCTGGAAGAGTGAGCGCTCCCCAAAAGCTAAATAATCGCAGCAAACGAAAAAAGGATCCTCCATAAAATCTGATAATGTAATCGTCAGGCGTCTGAAAGAAGGAAAAAAATGTGACAGGCACAATCGATGCATCCGATGCCCCTTCGCTCATAATGATCACCCGCCCCTCCATCAAATGAGCCTCCGCCCGATCAGGTCTTTCAGTAAATAAAATTTGCTGGAACGGAGAAAACGGATGATCTTCAATGCACTCCTCAATATAACCCGGACTGAAAATCATGTCGGTTGAAATCGATTCAATCCGCTTTTGAACTTCCTCAACGATTGATGGATTTGCAAGCTCGCTCATATAGATCATCGCTATGTTTGTATTCGATTCCATTCCCAGTTTAAAATATTTGATCTTTAGCTGGCGATCTTTTATACGCCTTCTAATCAGGTTTAAATTAATATCGATATTTTCCACAAACCCCATGTGTGCCCCCCGGACAACTTTTTCATTATCGGGTTCCTCAGGTGTCCGGGTGTTTATCTGAACGCTGCTAAATAGGAAACACTCTGTGCGGCCTTGTAAAAAAAGCGCACAATCCCCTTTGAGCAAGGCGGATACAACCTTATTAAGATCATCCGTCTTACTAAATTCCGGGCTTGTAATAAGATCCTCAATATGTTGTCCATCTTCGGCTTCAGACAATGGGAGCAAAAAACTTCGTTGTAATTGCTCTGTATCTGCCATTGTTTCCAAGTAAATGATAACTCCGGGCATTTTTTTCCATGTCACTTTCCGCATTTTTAAATCATCCGTATGGAATAAAGCCGAGAAAATATATTGAACATTTTTCTTAATGGAAGGATTTACCGATTTCATTTCGTTTTTGACGGTCATTTTTAACGGCTTCCCCTTATTTTTTTTAAATAAAGACATGGCGATCGCTCAACTCGTTCCGTGTAATATTGGTACAAGTATTTACAGTAAATGCCTATCCTATTCAAATAAACGCACATAGAAAATGAATGGAATCCCGCTTTTCATCATAACCGAATTCAATGCCAAAAACAGGCAGAGAAAACGTATTGTTTCCCCTGCCTGTTTGATTCTGATCGCATCTACTGTTCCATCTCATGGGTTGACTTGGAAATCTAAACTTTTTCAATTCGATTTGTTACATCCCGCTTAAGCCTGCCTGAAGAATTGATGACGGTTGGTTCAACGAACAATCCGTACTGGTTGACATTTCATGATTCAATGACATATAACGTTTTCATTGCAGAATCAGACGGGCTTTGGAAATAGGCACCCATTTCATGCAATTGTTGAATGGTTGCTATGTGGCCCGCCGTAATTTCTTCCCCGGGTGTTAACAGCGGAATTCCCGGCGGATACGGCAATACCGTTTCTCCGCAAAGGGAACCGACTGCATCTTCCAGCTTTACTTTATGCCGCGGCATATGAAAAGCATCATGCAGGGAAATTTGAGGTGTATACAAAGAGCCCTCTTTGGCAAACATGACAATTTCTTTTTGTTCCCGTTCCTTGGCGACAGTTTTTTTCAACTTGGCATCAATGGATTGGATCGCTTTAACGACTCTGGCTATATTCTCCTCTTTTTCATTAATGGAAAACAAAAAGACAATATTGCGAGGATCGCTGATTTCTGCTGTGGCCCCTTCTTCATAAAACATATCGAGCAACCGATATCCGGTGACAGTTTCATTTTTGCAGGAAATAATCCACTTTAAAGGATCCCTGTATTGAACTTCCTGGCTTCCTTCCCATATATCCAATGATTGAAGCTCGGATGACAGGCGAATTCGTCTTTGCTCCAGGCGATTGACGGTTTCTTCTAGTTGCTTCCTTCCTTTTTCCACCACATGTCTCCGTGCAAGATCCAATGAAGCGAGCAACGGGTAGGAAGGACTTGTTGATTGGATCATGCCCAACACTTGAGCCAATCGTTCCCGCGAAACACGATTTCCTTTTACGTGCAGCATCGACGCCATTGTCATCGCCGTCAGCATTTTGTGGGTCGATTGGACAACGAGGTCGGCGCCTTGTGACAGCGCTGACGGCGGCACCCCGTCTGCATGGCCAAAGTGTGCACCATGTGCTTCGTCTACAAGAAGAGGAACATCTGCTTTATGGCACATTTCAGCCAATCCCGAAATGTTTTGGCTCATGCCGTAATAGTTCGGATTTGTTACCCAAACCGCTTTTACATCGGGGTTTTTCTTTAATGCTTCTTCTATATAATAAATATCTGATACCATGGCGGCCTTTGTTGTCGGCTCAATGGCCGGTGCAATATAAACGGGATGGGCACCCGCTAATAACAGACCGTGAAAAACAGATTTATGCATATTGCGCTGTACGAGTATTTTATCTCCCGGGCTGCATAAAGCGAGTGCTGCCCCGATATTGCCAATGGTGCTGCCGCCGACAAGAAAGAATGTATGGTCCGCCCCGAAAGCATCAGCGGCCAAGGCTTGTGCATCGGCAATAAAATCCGTCGGATGGTGCAAATCATCAATGCCGACAGACTCTGTTGCATCAATTTTCAATACCTTGGAAAAATGGCCGTAGCCTTCCTCATCAAAAACGCGCCCGTCCTTATGGCCCGGAACATGCATCGATGTTCGTTTGCTTTCTTCATATTGACAGAGCGCATCGTAAAGGGGCGCTTTCGAATGATCTAATTCTTTTTTAATCGGTTTCTCCAAAGTTCCCAATGATTGGCTCATTCCGAGTTCTCCTCCCAAACTGTAATTCATGTGAATAGAAATACATGTGAATTCGTTTGCATAAACAAATGCTTCCTTTCATTCAACTACATTATGCAATTAACATGCCAACTATCGGAAGGATCGGATAAATGTTGGTATAACAGGCTTTTCACATAAAATGCCGACATTTTCTCTTTCGGAAATGGAGGAAAAAACAAAAAGAAACCGCCGAAAATTAGGCAGTTTCTTTTACTGATTGAGTTTTGCCAGCTTATATTGCAAAGTTTGGCGGGGAATGCAAAGCAGCCGGGCCGCTTTCTGAATATTGCCTCCCGCCTCCTCCAACGCTTCGTTAATTAATCGGGCCTCCGTTTCCAGCAGCACGTCCCGGAGCGGCTGAATATGGCCGGGTTTTTTCGTTACGTTAACACTTTCCCCGATATGCTGCGGTATATGTTCCCATGTAATGATATCACCGTCCATCATGTTCATCGATGATTCAATCGCATGTTCCAATTCACGCACATTTCCCGGCCAGGGGTATGCTGTAAACCATTTTAAAACCTTATCTGAAACGCTTGTTACGCGCTTTCCAAACAGAGAATTATATTTTTGGATAAAATGGTCAACCAGTAATGGTATATCTTCTTTTCTTTCTCTTAAAGGCGGGATTTGCAATTGTATGACGTTTAATCGGTAGTATAAATCGGCCCTTAGTGTTTTCTCTTCTACACATTTCCGGGCGGGTTCGTTCATTGCAGCAATGATCCGGACATTGACAGCCCGTTCCTTCATTCCGCCAACCCGGCGTATAAGACCATTTTCCAGCACACGCAAAAGCTTTGCTTGAATGTCCAGCGGCATCGAGTTCAGTTCATCCAGAAACAACGTTCCGCCATCGGCAATTTCAAACAAACCGGGGCGGTCAACGGCCCCCGTATAACTGCCTTTCGCCGTCCCAAATAAAATACTTTCCAGCAATGACGACGGGATCGCTGCACAGTTTTGGGCAATAAACGGCGCCGACCTTCTCGGGGATGCGTTATGGATCGCCTGAACGAGCAGTTCTTTCCCTGTTCCGGTTTCCCCGTAAATTAATATGGGGGAGGAAGTTGCCGCTGCTTTAAACGCTTTTTCTTTTATCAGTTTAAACTGGTCATTTTTCGTAATAATATCTGTCATTCGATATTTGGCTCCGGTTTCATGTTGTTTGGCTTTTTTTTGACCATGGCCCGTTTCAACCTTTGCCTGCAAGTCAATCAGTTTTTCGGAAAGCTGTTTTACTTTTGTGATGTCTTTTGCGATTTCCACTGCCCCAAAAATGTCTCCATTTACCTTGATCGGCAGCGTGGTGTTCACTGTATCGATTAAAACCCCGCGCATATTGCAATAGGATTGGCGCTGATTATAGATTGGCTGTCCGGTTTGTATCACTTTTAACAAAGTGCTCGTTTCCACTGTCAGTGATGGAAACACATCGAGCAAATGTTTGCCGAGGACTTCTTCCCCTTCCACCCCGTCCAATTTGGCGGCTATGTGGTTATAGAAAATGGAGACGCCGTTTGCATCAACAGCGTGAATCCCTTCATCGATTGTGCTTAAAATGGCGTGGAGAATCTCTTTGTCCTTTGTCTCTGTCAAGTTGAGCAGCATGATCGATTCCCCCTTTTTAAAAAAATAAAAAGTGCTGAATTTCTGTCAATTCCATGCCGAAATTTCGGCGCATCTTGATTATAAAATATGATACGATCTATTTCACTTCATTTTGAACTAATTGGACAAGGAAAATGTTTACAAGAACATTTGCATCATTACGACTGTGCCATCTCGTTCAGCATTTCTTTTATGCCGACAATGAGATCGAGCGGCGTTACTCCGTAACGGGACAACGTTTCGGCTTTTTTCTCCGCAGCCTTCGCGTGGAGATAGCTTGCTGAGATCATGGCCTCAAGCGGCTTCGCTCCCTGGGCCAGGAATGAAGCGATGAGACCGGTCAGCACATCGCCGCTGCCCCCCTTTCCAAGTGCATCATGTCCGCAAGGATTGATGTAAAGGTCGCCCGCAGGTGTTGCAATAATGGTTCTGTGGCCTTTTAACAGCAAATGCAAACGGTGTTCCTTAGCGAAAGATTTGGCTACTTCCAAACGGTTGATTTCAACCTCTTTTATCGTAGTGTTTAATAAACGCGCCATTTCCCCGGGGTGGGGTGTAAAAATCATGTCGCCTGGATAGGAACCTATCAGATGCAGATTGTCACGCAGCAATGTCAAGGCATCTGCATCGATGATAAGGGGCTGTCCGCTAAACTTTGCGATGAGAGCTGCCAGCCATTGTTCACCGCCTTGAAATCTGCCCATTCCGGGGCCGATGGCGGCTGCATCATATTGGTCCAGTTTTAATGCCAGCTCTTCAATCGCTTTCTCGGAGAAATGCCCGTTATGATCTGTCAGGGGATAAAAGAGCGCTTCCGGAAGCTGGGCCGCCGCCAATGGGTAAATACGCTCGGGAACAGCTGCCGTAACCAGCCCTGCACCACTGTGAAGGGCCGCCTTCGCCGTAAAGATCGGCGCGCCTATATAGGAATGTGAACCTCCTATCACAACAACATGGCCAAAGGTGCCTTTATGCCCGGTTTTCGGTCTGCCCGGCAAAGAAACGGCTGCCAGGGAACGAGTGATTAATTCAGGCATTTTCAATTCCAATGTTTCGGCAATCATCGGTGGAATGGATATATCCGCTGTCTGCCATTCACCTATATATGCCGGACCTTCATTCAAAAAAAATCCTTTCTTGGGACAAACGAATGTAATCGTCTTTGTGGCCTTCACGGCCACCCCTTCCACCCGTCCATTGTCACTGTTGACACCTGAAGGAATATCGATCGCCAGGATCCATTTTTTACCGAAGTGTTCATTTATGAGAGAAATGACTTTGTCAAAAGGCTCCCTTGCAGGTCCTTGCGCTCCGGTTCCGAGAAGGGCGTCCACTATGACATCTGCACGTTCCAACATGTTTTGGAGCCCGCAAATGGAATGTTCGTCCCAGTAAAAAATGGGGATTCCCCTTTTTATTAGCACATCGTAATGTATTCTGGCATCCCCTTTGATACGGGATGGGTCAGCAAGCACCCATAAACATGGGTCATAGCCCATGTCAAAAAGCCTGCGGGCAGCTACAAATCCATCACCGCCGTTATTTCCGCTTCCTGCCAGAATGATGATGTTTGTCTTTTTGTCTGCAAAACAGCGAGTAATTTCTTCGGCAACCCTTGCGCCGGCATTTTCCATCAACACCGCTCCAGGAAGCCCCATTTCCTCTATTGCATATTGATCAATCAATTGCATTTCTTTTCGGCCTGCAACAAACATGTCCCATCCCTCCTTCTTCTCATTATAACGGGTTTACGTGCCTTCAACACACAAGAAAGCGCAAGCGCTTTGCCCATCGGCTACAGACTGAGCTGAAATGTGGAAGACGGCCGCTTAGGGGCGACAAGCGCTGGAGGGCAATACAGCGAAGTCGTTCTTTGACTTCGTTGGATTGACCGAAGCGACCTCGAGCCCCTGCCGTCTGCAACTAGACAAAAGTGCCTCCGACGAGATAAAGGAAACACGGCGAGGGACGCAGGCTCAAGCAGCGACATCCTCGAAAAAGCTTACGCTTTTTCTTCTTCGTGCGATGACGATGCTGTCGAAGCTTTCCTTGTCCTGTCGCGTCTGCACTAGGACGTCCTGTCCGTCGGCAGGCTCAGGCTGTGACGTCCTGTCACTTCGCCTGCACTAGCACGTCCTGTGCGTCGGCAGGCTCAGGCTGTGACGTCCTGTCACTTCGCCTGCACTAGCACGTCCTGTGCGTCGGAGCTGGACACAGAAAATTTTCTTACTATATATCATGAATTTAAAAGCTTAACACGCAATCATTTTAGACGAGCGGTTTTCATTATTAATTGACCCGGTACGCCATTGCCCAATCAGGCACTTGGAAAACGGGCAGTGGAACGGAGCCCCATTGCCCGTGCAGGCACTATTTCACCGAAAACGGGAAATGGAACGGCTCGCCTTTGACCGCGCAGACGCTATTTCACCGAAAACGGGCAATGGAATGGCACGCCATTGCCCGCGCTGGCGTTATTTCATCGAAAACGGGTATTGGCCGATTTATTCCTGGACAAGGAATTCGTTTGTCACGTAAAATCTTCAACGCTTTCATCACTCTGTCTAATCGAATAGCGAAAACCAAGCAAACACGTTACTGCTTTTATGGATAAATGCAATTAAAGGCCTTGGGAAGTGATCGACCGGGTTATTGTCAGATTTTAACGTTACATTCAAACGTTCATTTTGCATAAATCACAGACCACCCGTTCAACGGGTGGTTTGACTCAGCCCTGTAAGGGCATGTTACTGGCAACGCCTTAAAGGCGT